>CACWHX010000009.1 GCA_902760845.1 Oscillospiraceae bacterium | reverse complement strand
CCTATGAGGTCTTTTCTCATAACCTGTTGCACTTCACTTGACAATTCGCCCGCGAAAAGAAAGCCGGTGGAATGCCGGCAGTACGTTCAACAACTGCGGAATATTAACGAGGCCACCGGCCACAAGCCCGCACCACACCAACATCGTCGCACCACGTCAACGACTGCGGTACAGTAACGAAGCGCCCAGCCCCAATCCCGCACCCCCGCATCCCCGAGACGAAGCCCAGCGAAGCGACTTCGGCTCGGTAAGGAAGAACGGGGAAGCGGATATGGAGCCGGCGCGCGCCAGCGCGGCTGCGGAATGGAGCGCGCCCGTTCTGACGCCGCGCCCGTTCTGACGCAACATCGTATATTCCGCAGAACATGCGGGAAAAATTTCAATACCACATTTTTCGGAGGCATTTACATGGACAGCACGAAGCAGGAGCAGCGCAGAGACGCGCGCGATATCGCCGCGCAGGGCGAGCGGGACGCGCGGGAACTCACCCCAACGGGCACGGTGCGCGCCCGCCGGTCACGCGCGGCGCTGGAGCAGGCGCTGCGCACGCTGCGGCACAAGCGCGAGCGCCTCTCCGAGGCGCAGGACGGGGGCAGCGCGGAATGGCTGCTGGACAACTGGTATCTCGCCGAGCGAGAGGGCCGCGCGGCGATGGGAGAATTCGCGCACGGCGCGCAGCTGCGCGCGGCGGGCGGGACGACCGTCCTCGCCGCCTGCTGCGGCGGAATGGTGCGCGCGCTGGAAGGTGGGCTCTCCGCGTCGGGCATCGAGGCATATCTCACGGGCTTCCAGCGGGTGCTGCCGCTGCGCCGGGCGGAGCTTGCGCTGCTGATCCCGGGCCTGAAAGCCGCCGTGGTGCGGACGCTGGCCGAGACCTATCGCGCCGGGGACGACGACGGCCGGGCGGCGGGGCAGCTGTTTTCCTCCCTGCGGCTTTTGGGCACGCTGGATTTCTCCGCGCTCCTGGAGCGAGTGGACCCCATCGAGCAGCGGCTGCGCCGCGACCCCGCCGGCGTCTATGGCAGAATGGACGAGCGCACGCGCGCCTACTATCGCCGCGCTGTGGAGCGGCAGGCGCGCCGGGCGCACACGGATGAAATTGCGTTCACGGACGCGGTGCTGGAGCGCGCGAACGCCGCTTCCGACGACGCGCGCCACGTGGGCTGGCAGCTCCTGCGCGCGCCCGGTACGAAGCAGCCGGGGGAGGGCGGCTGGTATATCGCGGCGGTGCTGCTGCTCACGCTCTTTTTCTCGCTGTTGTTCGGCTTTGCGCTGCACAGCGTCTCGTGCGCGGTGCTGCTTTTGCTCCCGGTCTCGGAGCTGGTGAAAAATCTGCTCGACACGGCCCTGCTGCGCCATGTGCCGCCGCGCTTTGTGCCGCGCATGGAGCTGGCCGGCGGCGTGCCGCGCGCGGGCCGGACGATCTGCGTCATCTCGGCGCTGCTCACAAAGCCGGAGGACGCGGCCGAGTTTGCCCGCAAGCTGGAGGAATTTCGCCTCTGCAACCGGGACGCGGGCGACAATCTCCGCTTCGGGCTGCTGGCCGACCTGCCGGAGGGGAACGCGCGGACGCTTGACGCCGACCGCGCCGCGCTCGACGCGGCGGCCGAGGCCATCGACGCGCTGAACACGCGCTGCGGCGGCGGCTTTTATCTCTTCGCGCGCGAGCGGACGCACAGCGAGCGCGACGGCGTCTGGCGCGGGCGGGAGCGAAAGCGCGGCGCGCTGCTGGCGCTCGCCCGGCTGCTGCTCGACCGCAAGAGCGAGCTGCGCTGCCTGTCGGGCGACCTCGCGGCGCTGAAGGACACGCGCTACCTCCTCACGCTCGACAGCGACACCTTTCTCTGCCCCGGTACGGCGCGGGAGCTGATCGGCGCGATGCTCCACCCGCTGAACCGCCCCGTGGTCGATCCCGCCCGCGGCGCGGTCACGTCCGGCTACGGACTGCTGCACCCGCGCATGGCCGTGGAGCTGGAAAGTGCCACGGCGAGCGACTTTGCCCGCGTCTTTGCCGGACAGGGCGGCACCGACCCCTATGGCACGCACTGCGGCGAGCTCTACATGGATCTGTTTGACTGCGGCGGCTTCGCGGGCAAGGGCATCCTCGACGCGGAGGCGCTGCTGCTGTGCTGCGACCGCGCCGTGCCGGAAAACCGCGTGCTCTCGCACGACGCGCTGGAGGGGGCATATCTGCACGGCGGCTATCTCGGCGACGTGGAGCTGACCGACCGCTTCCCGTCATCCCCGCTCGGCTACTACGCGCGCATGGAGCGCTGGACGCGCGGCGACTGGCAGAATCTGCCCTGGCTGCTTCGCCGCGGGCGGCATTTCCGGCCCATCGACCGCTGGAAGCTGTTTGACAGTCTGCGCCGCAGCCTGGTGCCGCCGATGACGTTTCTGGCCATCGCAATGGGTCTGCTGCTGCGCTGGCCGGGGCTGCGGCTCGCGGCGTGGGCGGCGCTGCTGAGTCTGCTGTCGCGCTTTCTGCTCGCGCTGGGCGAGAGCATGATGCGCCCGGAGAGCGAGCGGCGCGTGCGCTATCACAGCACCATCCTCCACGGCGCGGCGCTCGCGCTGGTGCAGACCGCGCTGCGGCTGATGCTGCTGCCGTATGAGGCGTGGATCTGCGCGTCCGCCATCGTGCGCGCGCTCTGGCGCATGGCGGTCTCCCACCGGCGGATGCTCGACTGGCAGACCGCCGCGCAGAGCGAGCGGGCCAGGCGCGGCACGCTCATCGGGTATTTCCTCTCCATGTGGGAGGCCTCGCTTCTGGGGCTGCTGGTGCTACTCCTCGCGCCGCAGATCGCCGGGAAGGCGGTGGGCCTTTTGTGGCTGCTCTCCCCGGCGCTGACGAGAACACTCTCACACCACGCGGACGCGGCGCAGACGCTCTCCGCGCGCGACCGGGCGTTTCTGCTCGGCTGCGCCAGGGACATCTGGCGATATTTTTCGGTCTTCTGCACCGAGGAGGATCACGCGCTGCCGCCGGACAACTGGCAGGAGCAGCCGCCGGCCGGGGCCGCGCACCGCACCTCGCCGACGAACATCGGGCTCGCGCTCGTCTCCGCGCTCTGCGCGCGGGAGCTTCAGATCGACGAGGGCGAGGCCATCCCCCTTCTTGAGCGGATGCTGGACACGATGGAGCGCCTGCCGAAGTGGCGCGGCCATTTTTACAATTGGTATCACACCTGCACGCTCCGGCCGCTGAAGCCCGCCTACGTCTCCACGGTGGACAGCGGCAACCTCGCCGCCTGCCTGCTCGCGGTGCGCGGCGCGATGGAGCAGTACGGCCGGCACGATCTCGCGCGGCGGGCGGACGCGCTGTTTCAGGCGATGGATTTTTCCCCGCTCTACGACGAGACGCGCAGGCTGTTTCGCATCGGCATCGACACGCGCACCGGCGAGCCGTCGCCGGGGTGGTACGACCTGCTCTCAAGCGAGGCGCGCCTGACCGGCTATGTCGCCATCGCCAAGGGCGACGTGGACCGCCGCCACTGGCGGCGGCTCAGCCGCGCGCAGGTGCAGAAGGACGGCTACCGCGGCATGGCCTCGTGGACGGGGACGATGTTTGAATATCTGATGCCGGAGCTGTTTTTGCCGCTGGCGAAGGAGTCCCTGCTCTGGGAGAGCGCGAAATTCTGTCTCTATGTGCAGCGGAGGCGCGTCCCGCCCGGCACGCCGTGGGGCGTTTCCGAGAGCGGGTACTTCTCGCTCGACAGCGCGCTGCACTACCGCTATAAGGCGCACGGCTGCGCGGCGCTCGCGCTGCGCCGTGGGATGGACCGGGAGCTGGTCGTGTCGCCCTACAGCAGCTTTCTCGCGCTGTGCGTCGAGCCGCGCGCGGCGGTGCGCAATCTCCGGCGGCTGGAGGCGCTCGGCCTGCGCGGACCGTATGGCTTTCGCGAGGCGATCGACTTCACGCCCGCGCGCTGCCGCGGCACGGGCGGCGAGGTGGTGCAATCCGTCATGGCGCACCATCTCGGCATGAGCCTCGCCGCCATCTGCAACTGTCTGCGCGGCGGACAGGTGCGGGCGTGGTGCATGGCCGATCCCGCCATGCACGCGCATCTCGGGCTTTTGCAGGAGCGCGTGCCCATCGGCGGCGTACTGCTGCGCCGGCGCGGAAGCGAGGGCGCCGTGAAGCCCCGCCGCACAAAGCCCGTTGGCTACGTCCGCGCCGGCGAGGGGACGGACGCGGCGTGCCCCGCGTGCTGCCTGCTCTCGAACGGCAGCTATCACCTGCGCTTTGCCGAGACGGGGGAGACCCGCTCCCGCTGGGAGGACTGGAGCGTGTTCGGCGACGGGGCGCCCGCGCTGCGGCTCCAGCGCGGCGGCGAGACGCTGCCGCTGTTTCCGCTCACGGGCGCGGCGCAGGCGCGCTGGCGGTTTACGGAGCGCGAGGCGTGGGTGGCGTGCGTGCAGGGCGGCGTGTCCGCCCGGCTCACGGCCGCAGTGTCGGCAAACGACATGGGCGAGCTGCGCACGCTGGAGCTCACCGCGCCGGAGGGCCTTTCGGACGCGGTGCTGCAGCTTGTGTTTTCCCCCGTGCTTGCCAAGGGCGCGGACGCGCACAGCCACCCGGCCTTCTGGCGGCTGGGCCTGCAGCAAAAATCGCGCGGCGGCGCATTGCTTTTGCGCCGGCTTTCGCGCGGCGGCGGGCCGGAGCTCTGGCTCTCGCTCGCGTGCGACCGCGCGCTGGAGGGCGCGGACAGCGCGCCGCGCTGGCTCTCCGACGGGCGCGTCGTGCGCGCCTGCCCGATCCGGCTGGCGCCCGGCGAGACGGTGACGGTCCGCTTCGCCTTCGGCGTCGGCCGCAGCGAGGAGGCCGCGTTTCAGGCCGCGCAGCAGACGCTTGCCATGCCGCGCGGCGCCTTTTCCGATCTGCCCGCGCGCTTTGCCGCGCAGTCCGGCATGGACGGCGCGGAGCTGGCCGCGGCGATGGCGCTGGTGGGCCCGCTCTCGTTTCCCACCTTGCGCGCGGACGGGGCTGACCCCGCGCTGCTGCAAAAGCAGGCGCTGTGGCGCTTCGGCGTCTCCGGCGACCTGCCGATCCTCTGCGCCCCGCTCACGAAGGCGGAGCACCGCGCGGCGGCCGTGGCGCTGCTGCGTCGGCACGCGCTGCTGCAAAGCTGCGGGCTGGAGGCTGAGCTCGTATTCTGCACGGACGGGACGGGCGACTATCAGCAGAGCGGCGCGCGGCTGATCGCCGACACGCTGCGCGCGCTCGACCGGGAGGGGACGTTCGGCGCGCCGGGCGGCGTGCACCTGGCCGAGGGCGGCGACGCGATCTACGCAAACGCCGCCGTAATCATCGACCCGGAAAGAGAGACACCGCCGCGGCGCAGCACGCTGCCCGCCGCCGCGCCCGGCCCCGACCGGCGCGATCTTGCGCGCGGCGCGGTCGATTGCCGCTGGCTCTCGGACGGGAGCTTTGTGTTCCGCGCCGAGGGCGTGCTGCCCAGGCGTGCCTGGAGCCACGTGCTCACGAACGGGCGCTTCGGCTTTACCGCGGCGGACAGCGGCTGCGGCGACCTGTGGTACCGCAACGCGCGCGAGGGGCGCGTGACGCCGTGGCACAACGACCCCTACGCCGTGCGCGGCGCGGAGACGCTCGACCGGCTGGACCGCGGCGAAGCGCTGAGCTTTTTCGCCGACGGCGCGGACGACGCGCGCGTGACGTACCGCTTCGGCTGTGCCGTTTGGGAGACGGAGCGCGCCGGCGTCACGACCCGGCTGACGGCCTTCGTGCCGCCGGACGTGGACGCGCGCGTGTTTCTGCTGGAGTGCAGCGCCGAGCACGCGCCGGTGCGCTGGACGCTCGATTTGCTGCTCGCGGCGGACAGCGCCGACGCGCCCGCCGTGATTACGCGCGCGGAGGACGGCGTCCTCTCGGCGGAAAATCCCCGCGCGGCGGAGGCCTTTCGCGTCTCCGCGGTCTGCTCCGAGCCGATCACGGGTTTCACCTGCGACCGCAGCGCCGCCGCGCGCGGCCAGCTCGACGGATACACCGGCGCGGGGCGCGCCGCGTGCTTCTGCATGGAGTTTTCGCTGCGCGGCAGCGCCGTGCTCGTCTGCGGCAGCGCGCCGCGCGAGGCGCTGCTGCGTCTGACGCAGCCGGCGGAGGCGGAGCGCGCGCTGGCCGAGACGAAAAGCCGCTGGCAGCAGTTTGCCATGCGCCTTCAGGCGGACGTGCCGGATCTCGCCATGCAGCGGTATCTCACCGGCTGGGCGGCGTATCAGACGCTCGCCTGCCGCGTCCTCGCGCGCACGAGCCTGTATCAGAGCGGGGGCGCGTTCGGGTTTCGCGACCAGCTGCAGGACGCGGTGAATCTCCTGCTGCTGGACGCCGCGCCCGCCCGCGCGCAGATTCTGCTGAGCTGCGCGCATCAGTTCACGCAGGGCGACGTGTGCCACTGGTGGCACAGCGGCGCGGGCGCGGAGCACGGCGTGCGCACGCGCATTTCGGACGATCTGCTGTGGCTGCCGTGGGCGGTGTGCGAATATGTGGAGAAAACGGGCGACGACGCGCTTTGCTTTGCGCGCGCGCCGTATCTTGCGGCCGAACCGCTGGCAGACGACGAGCGCGAGCGCTACGCCGCGCTGCGCGCCGCCGCGGAGGAGGGCGCCGTGCTGGAGCACTGCGTGCGCGCGGTCACGGCGGTGGTGGAGCGCGGCGTCGGCGCGCACGGCCTGCTGCTGATCGGCACGGGCGACTGGAACGACGGCTTTGACCGCGTGGGCGCGCAGGGGCGCGGCGAGAGCGTCTGGCTCTCGTGGTTTTTCTCCCACACGGCGCACCGACTCGCGGCGCTGCTGGAGTCGCACGGCGATGCGCGCGGCGCGGCGCTGCACGAGGCGGCGGCCAGGGTCGGCGCGGCGGCGGAGCGCGCGTGGGACGGCGCGTGGTACCTGCGCGGCTGGTATGACGACGGCACGCCGCTCGGCAGCGCGCAGAGCGAGGCCTGTCAGATCGACGCCATTGCGCAGAGCTTTGCCGTGCTCGCCCCGGAATCGACCGCCGAGCATCGCGCGCAGGCGCTGCAGAGCGCCCTTGACCGGCTCTTCGACCGGGAGCGCAATCTCGTGCGGCTCTTTGATCCGCCCTTCGAGCGCGCCGTGCCGGACCCCGGATATCTCCGCAGCTATGGGCCGGGCTTTCGTGAGAACGGCGGGCAGTACACGCACGGCGCGCTCTGGCTCGCCATGGCGCTGCTGCGCGAGGGGCGCGCCGACGACGGCTGGGCCATCCTGCGCGCGGTGCTGCCGGCGGCGCACGACCCGGAGGTCTACGAGGCCGAGCCCTACGTCCTTGCGGCGGACGTCTGCACGCGCGACGGCGCGGAGCGCGCGGGCTGGACGTGGTATACCGGCTCCGCCGGATGGTATCTGCGCGTCGCGGCCGAAGAGCTGCTGGGCCTGCGCCTGCGCGGCGGCGCGCTGGAGGTCCGGCCGCGGCTGCCCGCGGCGTGGAAAAGCTGCACCGTGCGCCTGCGCGACGGCGCGGGGGAGACGCACACGCTCGTGCTCACGCACGACGGCGTGACCGCGGACGGGCGGCCCTACACGGACGGCGCGCTGAAAATTCACATTTAAACCGTTTTCAATTTCCGCGCGCCGTGGTATACTGAATTATTCAAATCACTTTTCTGCAAAAAGGAGTCGATCTCCCATGCAACGTACCCGCACGGAATTGCTGCCGGGCGTGTGGCTTACCGCCCTGCACACCGAAAAATTCAAGACCGGCTGCCTGAGCGTGTCCCTGCTCACGCAGCTCACGCGCGAGACGGCCGCGATGAACGCCGTGCTTCCCTTCGTCCTGCGCCGGGGCAGCACCCGCCTGCCGGATATGGAGGCCATCTCCGCCGCGCTGGACGATCTCTACGGCGCGGTGATCTCGCCCGCCGTGCGCAAGCTCGGCGAGGTGCAGGCCATCGGCTTTTTCTCCACGTTTGCCGATGACCGCGCTGTGGGCGAGCCGGTGTTCGCGCCGCTCGCGCGGGAGGTCTGCGCCATGCTGATCGCGCCGAACACGCACGGCGGTCTGCTGCGGCAGGACTATGTCACGCGCGAGCGCGACGTGCTGCTCGACCGCATCCGCGGCCGCATCAACGACAAGCGCAGCTACTCCGTCGAACGGCTGACGGAGCTGATGTGCTGCTACGAGGACTACAGCGTCTCGCATCTCGGCGACGAGGAGACGGCCGGGGCCATCCACTATCAGAAGCTGACGCGGCACTATCATGAGGTGCTCGCCGCGAGCCCGGTGGAGATTTTCTACTGCGGCTCGCTCGCGGCGAAGGACGTTGCGCGCATCCTGACGGACCTGCTCTCGTCCATGCCGCGCGGGGAGCTGTATGACGACATTGGCACCGACATCCGCATGAACGCCGTGGAGGAGGACGTGCGGTATTTCGAGGAGGAGATGGCCGTCACGCAGGGCAAGCTCGCCATTGGCTGGCGGCTGGGCGACCAGATGGACGATCCCGATCTCCCGGCGCTGCGCGTGTTCAACGCCGTGTACGGCGGCTGCGTCACGTCAAAGCTCTTTCTCAACGTGCGCGAAAAGCTGAGCCTCTGTTACTACGCCGGGTCGCGGCTCGACCTGCACAAGGGGCTGATGCTCGTCTCCAGCGGCATCGAGGTGGAAAACTACGACCGCGCGCTGGCGGAAATCTTTGCCCAGCTCGACGCGGTGCGCGCCGGAGACTTCACGGACGACGACCTGGAGGCGGCGAAAAGATGCCTCGCCTCCGACCTGCGCGCGGCGCTGGATTCGCCCGGCGCGCTGGAGAGCTATTGGCTCTCGCGCAGCCTGCTGGGGCTGGATTATGATCCCGCGGAGCTCGCCGCGCTGATCGAGGAGGTCGAGCGCGCGCAGGTGATCGCAGCGGCGCAGAGCGTCGTGTGCGACGCGGTATATTTTCTCAGGGGAACGGAGGCGGAAGACGATGGAACAGTTTGAATACCCGCGCGTCGGCGAGACGGTCTATTGTGAGACGCTGGAGAACGGGCTGCGTCTGCGCGTTGTGTGCAAGCCGGACTTTCAGCGCAGCTTCGCCGTATTCGCCGCGAACTACGGCGGCGGCGACCGCCGCTTCCGGCTGGGGGACGACTGGATCGACACCCCGGCGGGCGTGGCGCATTTTCTGGAGCACAAGATGTTCGACATGCCGGACGGGGACGACGCGCTGTTCGCGCTCTCCCGCGCCGGGGCGGAGCCGAACGCCTTTACCTCCAGCGACATCACCGCCTATCATTTTGAATGCACCAGGGATTTTGAAGACAATCTCCGCACGCTGCTGCGCTTTGTCTCCACGCCGTATTTCACGCCGGAAAGCGTGCAGAAGGAGCAGGGCATCATCGGGCAGGAGATCCGCATGGGCGAGGACGATCCGGATTACGCCGTGTATGTGAATCTGATGCAGTGCCTGTACGCGCACAATCCCATCCGCGAATCCGTGGCCGGTACGGTGGAGAGCATCGCCGAGATCACAAGCGAGACGCTCTACGCCTGCCACAAGGTGTTTTACAATCCCTCCAACATGGCGCTGTGCGTCGTGTGCGCCCTGCCGCCGGAGCGCGTGGCGGAAATCGCGCGCGAGATGCTGCCGGCCGCGCCCGGCCCCGTGCCGGAGATCGACTATGGCCCGGCAGAGGCGCCGCTGCCGTGCCGGGCGGAAAAGCGCGTGGAGATGGCCGTCTCCGCGCCGCAGTTCCTGCTGGGCGTGAAGGTGACGCCCGCGGAAAAGGGCCTGCCGCTGCTGCGGCAGAAGATCGTGGCGGAGCTGGCGCTGCGCGCGCTTGCGGGCCACTCGTCCAAGCTCTATCAGGACCTCTACAAGGAGGGACTGGTGACGGACGATTTCGGCGCGGATATGGACTATGCCTCCGGCGTGGCGACGCTGCTGGCCGGCGGCGAGAGCCGCGACCCCGAGCAGGTGCGCGACCGGCTGCTGGCGGCGGCGGAGCAGGTGCGCCGCGACGGACTGGACCGGGCGGTCTTCGAGCGCACGCGCCACGCGGCCTACGGCGCGTGGCTGCGCGGGCTGGACCGGTTTGACGGCATGTGCATCGACCTGGTGGACAGCGTCTTCGGCGAATACCCGCTGCTGGAGCTGTTCTCCCTGCTGGATGAGATCACGCCGGAGGAGTGCGCCGCGTTCCTTGCCGGGCATCTCACCGCCGAGCGTGTGGCGCTCTCGGTCATCGACCCGGTGTCGAAGGAGGCGTAACGATGCAGACCATGATGCGGGAGGCCGTCATCAGCTTCCCCATGTTTGGGGATTTTTCCGTGAACCCCCCGGCGTCGTTCCGGCTGTTCGGCCACACGTTTTATCTCTACGGCGCGATCATCGCGCTGGGCTTCATCCTCGGCATTCTCTATTGCGCGCGCCGCAGCGAAAAATTCGCCGGCATTTCGAGCGATGCTTTCTTCGATTTCGTGCTCTGGCTCATCCCGACCGCGATCATCGGCGCGCGGCTGTACTATGTGCTTTTTCGGCTGGACGATTACCGTGCGCACCCCGTGGATATCCTCAAGATCTGGGAGGGCGGGCTCGCCATCTACGGCGGCATCCTCGCGGGCATTCTGCTCGCCGTCCTCTGGTGCCGCAAAAAGCGCATCCCGTTCGGCGCGCTGGCCGATATCTCGGTTTACGGTCTGCTGATCGGCCAGTGCGTCGGCCGCTGGGGCAACTTTCTCAACCGCGAGGCGTTCGGCCGGGAGACGACCGCGTTCTGCCGCATGGGGCTCACGCTGCCGGGCGGCGAGACGGTCTACGTCCACCCCACGTTTCTCTACGAGAGCCTGTGGAATCTCGCGGGCTTCCTGTTTCTCCATTTTTATTTTCAAAAACACAGACGCCGGTTTGACGGCGAGGTGCTCCTGCTCTACATCGCGTGGTACGGCGTTGGCCGCGCCATGATCGAGGGGCTGCGCACCGACAGTCTCTACATCGGCGGCAGCGGCGTGCGCGTGTCGCAGCTGCTGGCCGCGCTCTCGGCCGTCGCGGCGGTCGTGCTGCTTGTCATCTTCCTGCGGCGCGGCCATACGCCGCTGTATGTCGAGACAGGCAAATCTGCAGGCAAGGAGGGCGACGACCATGACAAAGCCTGATTGGAAAGAAAAGCTGGCGGCCGGAGCCGACCGCGTTCGTGTCCGCGCCGGATACGCCGGGAAAATGACGCGGCTCGCGCTGGAGACAAATCTGGAGCTGGAGGCCGTCCAGAGGTCCTATGCCGAGATCGGCAGGCTCTATTATGAGCACCACCGGAACGACTCGGACCCGCTCCTCGCGCAGCTGTGCGACGAGGTGACGCAGGCGAACGAACGCATTGAGGCAAACGAGCGCCGGATGGACGAGCTCCGCGCGGCTCTCCGCACGCCGGACATTGAGGTCGAGCTGGAGGAGCTGCCGCCGGACGAGGACGCGCCGAAGGCCTGAGGCGCGAAACAACAAAAACCTCTTGACATTTGAAATAGATTTGATAAAATTAAATTGCATCAAATCTATTTTTTCAGGAGGTCTTTCTTATGAGCATTTATGCGTATTCCGTTCAAAACCCCGCCGGGGAGGACGTTTCGCTCCAGGCGTTTGCCGGCAAGGTCCTGCTCATCGTCAACACCGCCACGGGCTGCGGCTTTACGCCGCAGTACAAGGAGCTGGAGGAGATGTATGAGGCTTACCATGCGCGCGGCTTTGAAATTCTCGACATTCCCTGCAACCAGTTCGCCGGGCAGACCCCGGGCACGGACGAGGAGATCCACGAGTTCTGCACGCTGAAATACAACACGCAGTTTCCGCAGATGAAAAAGTCCGACGTGAACGGGGAGAACGCCCTGCCGCTCTATGGCTATCTCAAGAGTCAGAAGGGCTTTTCCGGCTTCGGCAAGGGGCCGAAAGCGCTCGCCATGAACGCCATGCTCAAAAAAATCGACAAGGACTACAAAAACAACCCCGACATCAAGTGGAACTTCACCAAGTTCCTCGTTGACCGGGCGGGCAGCGTCGTCGCGCGGTTTGAGCCGACGGCGAACATGAAGGAAGTGGACGAGGCCGTCGCCGCGCTGCTGTAAGCGCGGCACGCAGACGCACACAGGAGGCGCATCATGTCAGAACGTTATGATATCGCCATTGTCGGCACGGGGCCGGCGGGGCTGTCCGCCGCGATCACGGCGAAGCTCCGCAACAAATCCGTGCTGCTGCTCGGCAGCCGGGAGCTCAGCCCCAAGGTACAAAAGGCGCACGCCATCCAGAACTATCTAGGCCTGCCGAACGTCGCGGGCGACGCGCTGGGCGAGGCGTTCCGGCGCCATCTGGACGCGGTGGGCGTCGCGATCACGGAGGACCGCATTACCGCCGCCTATCCCATGGGCGACTACTACGCCCTGCAGGGGGCGGAGGCCATCTATGAGGCCACGGCGCTCATCCTCGCGACGGGCATGGTGCCCGGAAAGCTCCTGCCCGGCGAGAGCGCGCTGCTCGGCCGCGGCGTGAGCTACTGCGCCACCTGCGACGCGCCGCTCTATCGCGGCAAGCGCGTCGCCGTCATCGGCTACAGCGCCGGGGAGGAGCGCGAGGCCGCGTTTCTCGCGGAGCTTGCCGCGCACGTGGCGTATTTCCCGATGTATGCCGACGCGCCGGCGCTGCCGGACACGGTTGAGATCATCTCCGACCGCCCGACGGAAATCGCCGAGGCGGACGGGCAGCGCCAGGTCGTCACCGCGAACGGGACGCACGCGGTTGACGGCGTGTTCATCCTGCGCGACAGCATCTCACCCGGGCAGCTCGTGCCGGGTCTTGCGACCGACGGCAATCACGTCGCGGTTGACCGCGGCATGGCGACGAATCTGCCCGGCTGCTTCGCCTGCGGCGACGTGACCGGCCTGCCGTATCAATACAGCAAATCCGCGGGCGAGGGCAACGTCGCGGCGCTCTCCGCCGTGGCGTATCTGGACCGGCTGAAAAGAGCGTGACCGGGATGGAACCGATGGAAGCGTTCGATCCGCTGCTGCTGGAAAACCAGCTCTGCTTTCCGCTTTACGCCTGCGCGCGCAGAGTCGTGAATCTCTACGCGCCGTATCTCCGGCCGCTCGGCATCACCTACACGCAGTATCTCGTGTTTCTGGTGCTCTGGGAGCGCGACGGCGTAAGCGTGCGCGAGCTGGGGCGGCGCCTGTATCTCGACAGCGGCACGCTCACGCCGCTGCTGAAAAAGATGGAGGACGCGGGCTTTGTCACGCGCACACGCAGCGCGGCGGACGAGCGGGTCGTCCTCGTACACCTGACGGACCGGGGGCGCGCGCTGCGCGCGCAGGCGGCCGACATTCCCGCGCAGGTCGGCGGGTGCGTCCCGCTCGCGCCGGAGGAGGCCGGGACGCTGTATACGCTGCTGTACCGGCTGCTGGAGGCCGACGCATAAAAAAACCAAAGGGCGCGCTGCAAAACGCAAAGGCAGCGCGCCCCTTTGAAAGGGTGGAATCCTTATGAACCGCGATCAGAAAATCGTGCGAACGAGCATCATTGGCATTCTGGCAAACGCCTTTCTCGCCGCGTTCAAGGCGGCGGTCGGCGTGCTCACCGGCTCCATCGCCGTGACGCTCGACGCCGTGAACAATCTCAGCGACGCGCTCTCGTCCGTCATCACCATCCTCGGCACGAAGCTCGCCGGAAAACGGCCCGACAAAAAACACCCCTACGGCTACGGGCGCATTGAGTATATGAGCGCCGCCGTCATTTCCGTCATCGTTCTGTATGCGGGCATCACGTCGCTGGTCGAATCCGTGAAGAAGATCCTGCACCCCACGCAGCCGGAATATACGACCGCCGCGCTCGTCATCATCGCCGTGGCCGTCGTGGTGAAGATCGTGCTCGGCCGCTACGTCAAGCGCGTGGGGCAGCAGGTAAGCTCTGACGCGCTCGTCGCCTCGGGCGAGGACGCGGTGCTCGACTCCGTCATCTCCGCCTCGACACTCGTCGCCGCCGTCGTGTTCCTGCTCTGGGGGCTGTCGCTGGAGGCGTGGCTCGGCGCGATCATCTCCGTCGTCATCGTCAAGTCCGGTCTGGACATGCTGCGCGACACGCTCTCCACCATCCTCGGCGAGCGCGTGGATCGCGAAATCTCCACCGCCGTGAAGCAGACCGTCGCGTCCTTTCCGGACGTGCACGGCGCATATGACCTGGTGCTGCACAACTACGGGCCGGACAAATTCATCGGCTCGATCCATATCGAGGTGCCGGACACCTGCACCGCCGAGCGGCTCGACGTGCTGGAGCGCGAAATCGCCCACAAGGTCTATGCCGACCACGGCGTGATGCTCACGGGCGTCAGCGTCTACGCAATGAACACAAAGGACGACCGCGCCGCCCGGGTGCTGCAGGATGTGCGCAGCACGGTCATGGCGCATGATTACGTGCTGCAGATGCACGGCTTTTACTTAAACGAGGCCGCCAGGTCGATGCAGTTCGACGTGGTGATCGACTTCGCCGCGCCGGACGCCCGCGCGGTCTACGCCGCGGTCGTGGACGAGGTGCAGGCGAAATACCCGGACTATACGCTCACGGTCACGCTCGACGCGGACCTGAGCGATTGACGCGAGCGCGGCCCGGAGAGCGATCACACCCCGCTCAGGCGCAGGTCCTTTTCGATGATCGCGTCGATCGCCTGCTGGACGGCGCTTTCAAATCCCAGGCGCTTGAGCGTGTGCACGCCCTCGATGGTCGTGCCGCCGGGCGAGCAGACCTGATCCAGCAGCGCGATGGGGTGCTCGCCGCTCTCCTGCGTGAGCTTGGCGGCGCCCAGCACGGCCTGGCACGCGAGCGCCTCCGCAAACGGCCGCGCCAGCCCCGCCTTTACGCCCGCGGAGGCGAGCGCGTCGATATAGAGATGGATGAACGCGCCGGACGCGCCGGCGAGCGCGCTGAACACGGGTAGCTGCGCCTCCGGCAGCGGATACACCTCGCCCACGGCGGCGAACATGCGCCGCGCCGTTTCCAGATGCTCTGGCCCGGCGTACGCCCCGCCGCAGACGGCGGTGGCGGATAGCCCCACCCGGGCGTTGATGTTCGGCATCGCGCGCACGACGGGGATTGCCCGGCCGAACGCCGTCTCATAGAACGCCGTGTCTTTTCCGGCCGCGATGGTGACGACCAGCTGCGCCTCGCGCAGCAGCGGCGCGATGGCGGGCAGCACGTCGCAGAGCGTCTGCGGCTTGACGGCGAGGACGACCACGTCCGCCGCGCGCGCGACCGCCTCCGCGCTCTCGCAGGGCGTGAGACCGATCTCCTCCTGCAGCGCGAGCGTTTTGCGCTCGCTGCGGTTATAGCCGCAGAGCGTGTCGTCCGCGAATGCGCCGCTGCGGTGCATGCCTCGCAGAATCGCCCCGGCCATGTTTCCAAGCCCGATGAATCCGTAAGTCATAAAATCAGCTCCCTTTCCATTGTTCGCCTGCTTCTGATTGCTTCAAAACCATCCGCGCTTTGACGGCGCGGATGGTTTTTTTTGAAAGTCCCTCGGCGGAGATGGAACTTATCTCCGGGAAGGATCGTCCCAACGATTGCTGTCCCAGTGCATGCGCTGAAAATAGTCCTGCACGATCTCCGGGGCGACGCGGCGGTCGCTGCGCGCCGACCGGTTGACGCGGCTCACGCCGATGACATACAGCAGGATGAGAAACGCGAAAAACGGCAGCATGAAAATGTCGCTGCGCTCCATCGCCATGGCGAGAAAGTCATACGTCCCGTGCAGCAGGACCGGCGCCGCGACGCTGAGCGCGAGAAAATCGCGCGTCTGGCCGGGATGCCCGCTGTAGTCCGAGAGCTTGGCGTGGCCGTAGAAATACCCCATGAACACGCCGAAAATCGCGTGACCGGGCACCGCCGTGACGGCGCGCAGCAGGCCGGTATTCAGCCCGTATTGCAGGACGTAATTCACGTTTTCCAGCGCGGCAAAGCCGAGCGCGACCGTGACGGCGTAGACGATCCCGTCGAACTGAAAATCAAACGCCGGGTCCCGCCACGTCGTGCGCAGGAAGAGAAACTTGCACGTCTCCTCGCACAGCGCTGCCACGACGAACGCCTCCAGAAAAATGGCCCAATAGGGATTCTGGATCTGCAGCGCCGCGAAAACGCGCGAGAGCACCATCTCCACCAGCGCCGCCGGCAGGCACGCGAGCGCGCCATAGCCGAAAAGCCGCACGATCAGCCGCACCGGCTCGTGCTCTACGCCGTCCTTTTTATAGATATACACCGCCAGCGCGATTGCCGGCAGCAGCGCAATCCAAATTAAAAATCGCATACGTTGCCTCCTGAGCATGGAATGCTTTCATGATATCACAACTCCGGAAAAAAACAAGAGAGGACCCCCTTGACAAACTGGAAGGTATGTGATATTTTATCTGTACTAAGACACTTAATACAGTTAACACGCATGAAACGGAAGGGAGATGACGGATACGATCTCGATCAACTACCGCGACCCGCGGCCAATCTACGAGCAGGTGTGCGACGGCCTGCGCAAGCTCATCGTGTCGGGCGCCGTGCCGACGGACGAACGGCTGCCGTCTGTGCGGGAACTCGCGACGCAGCTGGCAATCAATCCAAACACGATCCAGCGGGCCTACCGCGCGCTGGAGCAGGAGGGCTACATCTGCACCGTGCCGGGCAAGGGGAGCTTCGCCCTTTCGCACGCGGAGGTGGATACGCAGCGCCGCAGCCGGCTGCTGCGCCAGTTTGACGAGGCGGCCAGTGAGCTGCAATATCTCGGCATGAGCCGGGACGCGCTGTGTCAGCGCATCCGGAAAGGAGAAAACGACCATGATTGAAGTGAGGAATGTGGTGAAGACGTTCGACGGCTTTCGCGCGCTGGACGATCTGACCATGACCGTGCCGCAGGGCGCGGTGTATGGGCTCGTCGGGCCGAACGGCGCGGGAAAGAGCACGATCATCCGGCACCTGACGGGCATCTACCGGCAGGACGCGGGCACGATCACGCTGGACGGCGAGCCGGTGTTTGAAAACCCGGCGGCGAAGGCGCGCATGGCCTATATCCCGGACGACGTGTTCTATTTTACACAGGCGAACATCAGCGACATGATGCGCTTTTACCGCGGCGTGTGCCCGCGGTTTGATACCGGGCGGTTCCAAAAGCTCGGCGAGGCGTTCGCGCTCGACCCGAGGCAGCCGATCCGCCGCTTTTCCAAAGGGATGCAGAAGCAGGCGGCGTTCTGGCTCGCGATGAGCATGTGTCCCGACGTGCTGGTGCTCGACGAGCCGGTGGACGGGCTGGACCCTGTGATGCGCCGACAGACGTGGAGTCTCGTGATGGCGGACGTGGCCGAGCGGGGGACGACCGTGCTCGTCTCGTCGCACAATCTGCGCGAGCTGGAGGACGTGTGCGACCATGTGGGCATCATGAATCACGGGAAGCTCCTGCTGGAGCACGCGCTGAGCGAGCTGCAGGACAACATCGTGAAGGTGCTCCTCGCGCTGCCGGAGGGCAAATCGCTGCCGGAGGGGCTCGACGTGCTGCACGACAGCGCGACCGGCCGCCTGCACACGCTGATCCTGCGCGGCGACACGACGACCGTGACCAACATTCTGTCCACCGCGCAGCCGCAGTATCTGGACGTGGTGCCGCTGTCGCTGGAGGAGATCTTCATCTATGAGCTGGGAGGTGCCGATTATGCGGTCAAAGACATCCTTCTTTAATGGTACGATCTTTCGCAAGTGCCTCACGCGGTATTGGCCGCTGTGGCTGCTGTATGCCACGGTGCTGACGTTTGCGGTGCCCGTGCGCCTCTCGTCCAATCTGCGCTGGATCGAGGCGCCGGGGCGGGTGCTGCGCGCCGGTACCATCCTGTACGAGTCGGCGGAGGTGCTGCCGGTCCTGACGGTGATCTTCGGCGTTGTCATTGCCGCGGCGATGTTTGATTTTCTGTTTTCCACGCGCGGCACGGGCCTGATGGCGTCTCTCCCCGTCCGGCGTGAGAATGTGTTTTTCTCCTGCTTCGGCGCGGGTGCGGCGATTCTGCTCTCGTCCGATCTGCTGATCGGGCTGTTCACGCTGCTGGTGGAGGCGACGTCCGGCGCGGTGCACCTTGCGAGTCTGCTTACCTGGATGGGCGCGCTCGCCATGGAGAGTCTGACGTTTTATTCGATCGCGGTGTTCTGCGCCGTGCTCACGGGGCATGTGCTCATCCTGCCGTGCCTGTACGTGCTTTTGAACTTCGGCGCGCCCATTTTGCAGATGCTGCTGCAGACGCTGGTGCAGATGTTCGTCTATGGCGTGAACGGCTCTGTGCCGGGCATCGCGTGGCTCTCGCGACTTTCGCCCTGCGTGACGCTCGTCGCCAGGACCGGCGCGACGTATCCGGTTGACGACTACGCCGCCAGGTACGATTACGGCTTCCACGCGGCGATCGGTTTTTCCGGCTGGGGCGTAATCGCGGTCTATTTCGCCGTGGGGCTCGCGCTCGCGGTGTGCGCGCTGCTGGTCTTCCGCCGCCGGCGCATGGAGACGGCGCAGGACACCTGCTCCATCCCCTGGCTGCGTCCGGTGCTGAAATACATCGTGACGTTTTACTGCGCGCTGGGCTTCCCGCTCTTCATTCGGCTCTTTTTCGGCTACAACAACGTCGCGAGCCTGCCGCTGTTTCTGGTGCTTGTCGTGCTTGGCACGGCCATCGGCTACTTTGTGTCGGAGATGATTATCCACAAATCCCTGCGCGTGTTCCGCGGGCGGTGGAAGGGACTGCTCGTCGCGGCGGCGGCGTGCTGCCTGTTCGTGTGCGCGCTGAACTTTGACGTGTTCGGCTATGCCGGGCAGGTGCCGGAGACAGCAACGATCGAGCGCGTCACCGTGGGGGTCTACGGCGACCACTACACGATCACCGACGACGCGCCCGAGGCGATCGAGACCATGCGCGAGCTGCACAAGAGCCTGTTCTCGCACCGGACGCTCCATGTCAACAGCACGGAGAAAACGTGGGTCAGCCTCAATTACGTTCTGAAGGACGGCTCGACGGTCTCGCGCAGGTACTATGTCTCTGTGGAGGAGGCGCAGAAGGCGCCCGACAGCGACGCGCGGCGGCTGGAGGCGCTCCTGAACAGCCCGGATGTGCGAAACGACGGACACGTGGCGGAGATCGACGTGACGCCGGAAAGCATCGACTATGCCCATGTGAGCTATACCGACAGGGAAACCGATGAATACCAGGAGCAGCCGCTCACGGCGGGCGAGGCGTACGCGCTCTATCGCGATGGCATCCTGCCCGATCTGGAGGCGGGGGCGTTCGGCGGCGCGCACCTCTTCACGGACGAGGCGTATGAAGACGGGGCGTATGGCGCGGATGTTGAGATCTGGCTCTACTGGACAGATGCGGACGGAGCGGAGAAGGGCCAGGCGCTGGATTTCTTCCTGACGCCTGCGTCAAAGAATACAATCGCGTGGCTGGAGGCGCACGAGATACACGTCGCGCCGTGATGCAAACGTGATGCAAACCCGTGCGATACTGCGCGCGAAAGGGGGCGGACGAATGCGAACACGAACACGAAGAAGAAAACGCTCCCGCATGCTGCCGTTTTTGCTGATGATCGCGATTATCATCGGCGTGATCCTGCTGGGTGACGCGGTGCTGCGTCCCGACGGGGACGGGATTCCGCGCGCCATGCGCAGCTATGCCAGGACGCACGGGTTTGACGTCTCGGAATATCCGGAGTCCATCGTTGCGCTCTATCGGCGAAACCCCGACGCGCGGCAGTTCGCGCTGGACTATCCGCTCAAGCACAGCGACACGCTGGAGATTGATCTCAGCGGCGAGCTCGGCGGCGGCGTGCCGCAGCTGTATCAGTGGGACGAGCGCTGGGGCTATCGGTCGTACAACCAGAGCATCATGGGACTCTCCGGCTGCGGGCCGACGTGCCTTTCCATGGTGGCGATTTATCTCCGGGGCGACGCGAGCATGGACCCCTACTGGATGGCGCAGTATGCGGAGCAGGGGGGTTACAATGTCGTCGGCAGCGGCACGGCGTGGTCGTTTATGACGGACGGCGCCCGCGCCCTCGGCATCGACGTGACGGAAATTCCCATGGACGAGCAGCGCATCATGGACAACCTCGCGGTCGGAAATCCAATCGTCTGCGTCGTCGGACCGGGCGACTTTACCACCGACGGGCACTTCATCGTGCTCGTGGGGGCGGAAAACGGAAAGATTCGCGTGAACGATCCGAACAGCATGACGAATTCCGGGAAGCTCTGGACCTTTGACCGGCTTCTTGGACAGGTGCAGGCGCTGTGGGTCATGCGATAACGACAGACCAACAGGCTGGACCTGGCGAAAAGCTTGCTTTTCGCCAGGGGGACTTGCGCTCCATTCCTTGCCCTCGTTCGCGAATGCGATTCGCGATAGGAGGGCAATCCATTCCGCGAGAAGTATTTTTGCCCCACGGCGAAGCCGTGGGGCAAAAATGATTTGACCCAATTCGCGCCCCCGGGCGCGAACGCTGCGAGGCTTTTTAACAGACGGCGAATCCCCCGGAGCATTGCTCCGGGGGATTCGTTCAGTGCGGCAGGACTCTGCGCTTGCCGGTGACGGTATGCACGGTGAGCTTCATCACATTTGTCACGGGGATCATCTTCGGATTGTAGGGAAAGCCCTCCGCGCGATAGTGCGCCAGGAGCACGCGCAGCGCGGCGTCCCTCTCCGATTCCGGCAGCAGCTCGATGACGCCCTCGCCCATGACGCTTTCATACGACATGGTGCAGTTTTGGTGCGCCTCGTCGAGCGCGAGCGCGTGGCCGCAGTCCATTTCAAAGGCGACGCGCGGGTTTTTCGCGATCAGATCAAACTTGCGCCCCGCCTTCGCGCCGTGAAAATACAGGACGATCCGCTCGCCCTCGACCGCCATGCCGAAATTCATCGGCACAATGTAGGGGTACGGCTCGTCGTGCAGGGCGACGCGGCAAACGTCGCATCGCTCCATGACGGCGAGAATCTCCCGAAAATCAACGATTTCCCGATCGTGTCTGCGCATGGGGATTCCTCCTTTTGAATTTAGATTTGCGGTCCGAGCCGCGCGAGCACGTCTGTGAAATAGTCCGGCAGCGGGCAGGTCAGTTCCATCGTCTCGCCCGTGCGGGGATGGATCAGCCGCAGAGAGCGGGCGTGCAGACACTGCCCCTCCAGGCCCTTTTCCGCTTTCCTTCGGCCATAGACCATGTCGCCGAGGAGCGGATGGCCGATGTGCGCCATGTGGACGCGGATCTGGTGCGTGCGCCCGGTCTCCAGCCGGCAGCGGATGTGCGTGAAGCCGGAATAGCGCGCGAGCACCTCCCAGTGCGTGACGGCGCGGCGGGCGTTTTTCTCCGTGACGGCCATGCGCTTGCGGTCGGCCGGGGAGCGGCCGATGGGCGCGTCTACCGTGCCGCTGTCCTCCCGGAACGCGCCGTGCACGACCGCCTCATAGGTGCGCGCGAGCGTATGATCGGCGAGCTGCGACGAGAGCGCCAGATGCGCAAAATCGTTTTTCGCCGCGATGATGAGACCGGACGTGTCCTTGTCAATGCGGTGGACGATGCCGGGGCGGCGCTCACCCCCGACGCCGGAGAGACTGTCCCCGCAGTGGTGCAGCAGCGCGTTGACGAGCGTGGAGTCCGCGTGGCCGGGCGCGGGGTGCACCACCATGCCGCGGGGCTTGTTCACGACGATGAGATCCTCGTCCTCGTATATCACGTCGAGCGGAATGTCCTGCGCCGCGAGCATGGGCTCGGCCACGTCCGGCAGCGTGACTTCAAATACGTCGCCGGGAGCGGTTTGATAGCTTTTCTTCACGGGCAGGCCATTTTTTGTCACGGCGCCCTGCTCCAGCAGACGCTGGGCGGCGCTGCGGGTCAGCCCCGCAATAGCGCGCGCAAGGAGAGCATCGATGCGTTCGGTGCTCTCCTCGGTTTGGATCGTCAATCGGTTCATGAGTCGGAAAATTCCTGTAAAATCTCGTCCAGCGAAAAATCGAAATCGCCGTCCGCCTCGCTCGGCTGTGCCGTCTGCGCCTGAGACGGCTGCACGGAGGCGGAGTCCGGCGCGCCCGGGTCGGCGGGCGCGGACGGCGCTTCCGGCTTCGGCGCGGTCTTTGCCGCCGGCTCCGGCGTTTTTTCGGTCTTTTTCGCGGCGCCGCCCCACGCGGCGAAAAGATCCGGCTTTTCCGGCTCCGGCGCGGCGGGGGATTTCGCCCGGCTGTCCGGCGCTGCCGCCGGCGCGGCGTCCGCCTTTGCCGGTGTTTTCGTCTCCGGCTCCGGTGCGGCGTCGGCCTTCGCCGTCCGGTCGCCGCGATAGAAGATCACGTGGAGGCAGAACAGGATGCCGCCGACCGTGATGAACACGTCGGCCAGATTGAACACCGCAAAGCTCGGCCAGAACGGGAAGCTGAACATGTCCACCACATACCCACTCAGGAGGCGGTCCAGGCAGTTGCCGAGCGCGCCGGCGACGACGAGCACGGCCATCCACCGGCCGAACGCGCCGTGGATCCAGCCGCGGCGCAGCGCGAGGATGACAACGACGGTGAACACGACGGCGATGAGGACGAAAATCAGACTGGGCGCGTTTTGCAGCCAGCTGAACGCCACGCCGGAGTTGTGGATGTTCCGCAGCTCCAGTACGCCGGGGATCAGCGTCACCTGTCCCTCGTTGAGCGCGAGGTGCAGCGTGACCCAGTATTTCAGCCCCTGATCCGCAATCAGGATCAGGGCGACGACGATTGCATACAGCATAAGGATTCCTCCGACAAAATGGGAAGATTGGCGCGGCGCCGCGGGCGGCCGCCGGCCGCCCGCGGGGGATGCGTCTTAAGAATCGGCGAGCACCCTTGCGCAGCGCGGGCAGAGCCCGGTCTCCGGCTCGGCCTCCTCGGAGAAGGTCCAGCAGCGCGGGCACTTGACGCCCGGCGCCTTGCGCACGGAGATGGAGAGCCCGGAGAAGTTCGAGCCGTTTTCGGTGATGGCGTCGTCTGCCGGCGCGTCCCCGCCGACGAGGCACTTGGAGACGATGAGCAGCTCCGCCATGTTCATGCCGGCGGCCTCCTCCAGCACGGCCCGGGCCGCGTCGTCCTGCGCGGCGAGCGTCACGGCAGCCTCCAGGGGCTTGCCGATGCGTTTGTCCGCGCGGGCGCGCTCCAGCACGACGTTCACGTCGTCGCGCACGGCGATCAGGCGATCCCATTTTTCCATGGCCGCCTCGTCCAGCGCATAGTCCGGGAAGGGGCTGTTCATCTGGTTGAGCACGACGTTGCGCGCGTCGTCGCCGCTGCGGTGCGGCATGGCCTGCCAGATCTCGTCGCAGGTGAAGGCGAGGATCGGCGCGAACGCCTTGGTGAGCGTGTCGAGGATGAGATACAGCGCCGTCTGCGCGCTGCGCCGCTCGACGCTGCGAACCCCGTCGCAGTAGAGGCGGTCCTTGATGATGTCCAGATAAAAGCTCGAAAGCTCCACCACGCAGAAATCGTTGATCGCGTGGGAGATGACGTGGAACTCGTAGTCGTTGTACGCGGCGTCGATTTTCTCGATGAGGGCGTTGAGCTTCGTGACGGCCCAGCGGTCGAGCTCCAGCATGTCCGCCGGCGCGACCATGTCGCGCTCCGGGTCGAAGCCGTTGAGGTTTCCGAGGCAGTAGCGCGCGGTGTTGCGGAACTTGAGATAGTTCTGGCTGAGCTGCTTGAAGATATCCTTGGAGCAGCGCACGTCCACGTGATAGTCTGCGCTGCCGGCCCACAGGCGCAGGATATCCGCGCCCAGCTCGTCGATGATTTCGGTCGGGTCCATGCCGTTGCCAAGCGACTTGTGCATGACCTTGCCCTCGCCGTCCACCGTCCAGCCGTGGGTGAGGCACTCTTTATACGGCGCGCCCTTGCCCAGCGCGCCGACCGCCACGAGCAGGGAGGACTGGAACCAGCCGCGGTACTGGTCGCCGCCCTCGATATACATCGTGCTCGGCCAGAAGCCCTGGTCGCGCTGCATGGCGGCGTAGTGCGTGGAGCCGGAGTCGAACCAGCCGTCGAGCGTGTCCGTCTCCTGCGTGAAGTGCTTGCCGCCGCAGTGCGGGCAGGTGAAGCCCTCGGGCAGAATGTCGGCGGCGGAGCGATCGAACCAGCTGTTGCTGCCCTCCTTTTCAAAGAGAGACGCGACGGCCTCAATGCTCTCGTCCGTGCAGACGGGCTTGCCGCAGTCGCCGCAGTAGAACACCGGGATCGGCAGGCCCCAGCGGCGCTGGCGCGAGATGCACCAGTCCGCGCGCTCGCGGATCATCGCGCCCATGCGCTCCTTGCCCCAGGCGGGCAGCCAGCGCACGTCCTCGCACGCGGCGATGGCCTCTTCCTTGAAGGAGTCCACCGAGCAGAACCACTGCGGCGTGGCGCGGAAGAGAATCGGATTTTTGCAGCGCCAGCAGTGCGGATATGCGTGCACGACATCCTGCGTGGCGAAGAGCATCCCGCTCTCCTTCATGTCCGCGAGGATGACGGGGTTGGACTCGTCCGTCGTGAGTCCGGCATATTTGCCGGCATACTCCGTGTGGCGGCCCTGATCGTCCACGGGGACAACCATGTCGGTCTTGTACTGCATGCAGACGAGATAGTCGTCCATGCCGAAGCCGGGCGCGGTGTGCACAAGGCCCGTGCCGTCGTCCGTGGTGACAATGTCCGTCTCCATCAGCAGAGAGGTCTTGTCCATGAAGGGGTGCCGCGCCAGCATGTATTCAAAGAAATCGCCCGTGTGCGTTTCGACGGTCTCATAGTCCGTGACGCCGGCCTTGGCCATGACATCGTCCACGAGGTCCTCGGCGATGATGATGATCTCGCCGTTCGGGATCCGGACGAGGGCGTAGGTCACCTCCGGGTGCACCATGATGCCCATGTTGCCGGGGAGCGTCCAGACCGTTGTCGTCCAGATGAGGAAGGACACCTTGCTCCTGTCCAGGTGCGAAAGCTTGCCCAGATCGTCGTGCAGCGGGAACTTGACGTAGGCCGTCGTGCACGGGTCCTCCTGATATTCGATCTCCGCCTCGGCGAGCGCGGTCTCGTCATGGACGCACCAGTAGACGGGCTTGAGGCCCTTGTAGATGTGGCCGTTGCGGTACATCTTACCAAAGACGCGCACCTCGTCCGCCTCGAAGCCGGGGTTCATGGTCTTATAGGGGTGCTCCCAGTCGCCGATGACGCCCATGCGCTTGAAGCCGGCCATCTGCCGGTCGATGTAGCGCTGGGCATAGTCATGGCATGCGCTGCGGAAATCGGCCACGCTCATCTCCTTGTGATTGAGCCGCTGCTCCTTGATGATGGCAGACTCGATCGGCATACCGTGATTGTCCCAGCCGGGGATGTAGGGCGTGTAATAGCCGCGCATGGCGTAGCTGCGGGTGATGAAATCCTTCAGCGCCTTGTTCAGCGCGTGGCCCATATGAATGTCGCCGTTGGAGAACGGAGGGCCGTCGTGCAGGGAAAACAGGGGGCCGCCCTCGTTTTTCCGGAGCAGTTCGTTGTAGAGGTCCTCCTCCTCCCAGCGGCGGAGCATGTCCGGCTCGCGCTTCGGCAGGCCGGCGCGCATGGGAAAATCGGTCTTCGGGAGATTGATGGTGGCGTTGTAGTCTTTTGACATGGTGCAGAAAACTCCTCTCTTCGAGCTTTTCTCTTATAAAATAAAAAGATGGCATGCAGGGAAACGCATGAGGCGGGTGGCGCTGCCGCGCCGCCCGCCCTGAAACGATTCAGTACGTCAATCAGCTGTTGTGCAGGAAGTTGTAAAGCTGCGTTGCATCATCAGCCGCATCGGCAATGGCGGGGGAATTGTTCTCGATCACAGGGGTAATGTCGATCTCAGGCGCCTCCTCGGCAACCTGCGCCACAGAATCGTCGATGCTGCGTATGGTCTCCTGCACCTCCGGCTGGGGCGCCGGAGCTTCGGCCTCCGCTGCCTCCACCTGCGCCGGCTCCGGCGCGGCCGGAACGGCGGACGGGTTTACGGTCGCGGCCACGGCAGGGGCTTCCTGCGCGGCAATGCCCGGGTGCTCGGCCGTGGAAAGCGTATCCAGATAATTGACCTGCGAGAGGCACAGTGCGCGTGCATCCTGAATGAATCTGGCGCTGGAGGATTTTGCTATGAGGAGGCGTTCCTCCTCCTCGGCCTTCGCGCTCTGCAGACCGCCTATCACACGTTCGGCATAGGCGTCGGCGTCGGCAATGACCTGATCGGCGTGCGCCTGTGCGTCGTCCTGTATCTTCTGGGCGATCTTTCGCGCGGCGGCCAGGGTGAGGCGCATGTCGTTCTCTGTTGCCCGATATTCTTCGACTTTATCGACCAGAACTTTCATCTTGCCGCGCAGTACGGCGATTTCCTTCTGGCAGGCGGCCAGCTCCACAGCGGCCTCCTCGCGGAGCTTATCCACAGCGGCCATGTCATAGCCGCCAAATACTGCTTTTTCCAGAGCACGCTCTCGAATGTCCTGAGGTGTCATTGCGGAAAATCCCCCATTCCTGTTAATTTATCGAAATCTATTTTCTCTCAAATGACGGCGTTTGATACGGCGAAAGTCGCATCAAAGCTGAAACGCGCCCGACTCCATCTCGTCGAGCTGGTCGCCCATCAAATCTACGTTGTACGGCGTGATAATATACGTCGCCGTGGCGACGCGGCGAATCTTGCCCTCCTGCGCGTAGGCCACGCCGGAGAGAAAATCAATCAGGCGGCGGGCGGTGTTCTTTTCCGTCTCCTCCAGATTCATCAGCACGGCGCGGCGGTCGCGAAGATGATCGGCGATTTCGGCCGCAAGCTCAAACCGCTCCGGCTTGACGAGCACGACCTTCATCTGCGAGGCGCTGTTGAGATTCACAACCTTGTCGGCCGGGCGGCTCTCGCGCCGCGCGGCGCGGGTCGGGGCAATCTCCGCCTCCGGCTCGCCCGTGCCTGCAAACGCATCCTGCCGTGCGCTCGGCGCGCGGCGCGCGCGGGGGGCAGGCGGCGCGGCCTCCGGGACGGGCTCCTCCAGACCGGGATCGACAAAATCGTCCTGATCGTCGTAGGGCTGTGTGATTTTCTTCAGTTCATCAAAAAAGCTCATATCTGTGATCCCTCCCGCGCCCGCCGGGGCGGAGCGCTCTGGTTCTATCGCTGTGCGTAAGGTCTCGCGCCGAAGATCGAGGAGCCGACGCGGACCATGTTCGCGCCGCATTCGATGGCGTCCTCAAAATCGCCGCTCATGCCCATGGACAGAAAATCCATAGTGACATTATCGTATTTTTTTCGCCCAATGTCAACAAAAAGCTCGCGCATTCTGCAAAAATACGCATGATTTCCGTCCGATTTTTCAGAAATCGGCGGGATTGCCATGAGTCCGCGCACCCGCAGATGGCCGCAGCCGGCCGCGGCGGTCAGCAGCTCGTCAAGCGCCTCCGGCGCGACGCCGGACTTCGCCATCTCGCCGCCGATGTTGACTTCCAGAAGAATGTCCTGCGTGATGCCGAGCGCCTCGGCGCGCTTGTCGATGCGCCGCAGCAGCGGTTCGGAATCCACGGACTGGATGAGATCGGCCACGCCGACGATGTACTTGACCTTGTTGGACTGCAGGTGGCCGATGAAGTGCAGCGGCGCGCCGGCATAGGCGCCCTGCTCGTGCTTCTCCAGCAGCTCCTGCACGCGGTTTTCGCCGCAGGCGTCCACCCCTGCGGCCACGACCGCGCGCACGCGCGCGGCGTCGTTCATCTTCGTCGCCGCGACGAGCGCGATCTCCTCCGCGCCGCGGCCGCCGCGCGCGGCGGCGACGGCGATGCGGCGGCGAATCTCCGCAACGTTTTCCGCAATGGTCAATGCCGGCACCCCCTAATTGATAACCTTGCCGTCGGCCAGATTTCTGCCCTCGACGATGACCTCGTCCCCGGCGCGCAGCGCGTCGCGTCCGTCAGCGCGCGCAACGAGACAATATTCATCCGTCTGGTAGAGAATCTCGACCGGCTTCATCTCCATCTGCCCGGCGGTGACGACGTAGACCACGGTGGTCTCCCCGTCCGCGCCGGCGGCCTTGTCGAAATGGATCGCCTTGAGCGGCACGCGCAGGCCGGTGTAGCTCGCGTAGACGACCTCCGCGCTCGTCTCGCGCAGGCCCAGCGTATCGGTCAGCGCCCGGCTCAGCGCGAACACGACGGCGACCTGCCCGTCCACCGGGGCGCTGATGCTGCGCACCACGGCCGGAATCTCGCCGCTGCTGTGGCGGCCGAAATCCAGCGTCGTCGTGCCGCCGGGGGAGAGGCGCGCGGCGTCCTCCTCCGACATGACGGCGGCGTAATACCACTTTTTCGCGGTGATGAGCTTTCCGATCACGTTGCTCCCGACGGCGGCCTTCGCGTCGGAAAGCGCGGCGACGCCGTCGGGCGTGATATCGTCCAGCAGATCGGGCGTGAGACTCTCATACCCGTCCGCCGCGGTGGTGAAGATGCCGGCGGCCGGGGCGAGGATGCTGCCGTCGTTCCCGGCGGCGCGCAGCTGGCGCAGCTCCGCCTGCAGCGCGTCCAGGTCGCTCTGCGTCACGGCGGCGCCGCCGGTGAAGAGCAGCGAGGAGAGATTGACGCAGGTGCTGTCGATCCGGGCGGCGTCGCCCGCGCCGACGGCGGCGGAGAGGCGATAAATCGCGGCGCGCACGGCGTTGTCCTGCTCGGCCGCGCCGGATGCGTCGCTCACGTTGGAGAGCAGCGCGTGCAAATAGTCGATCTCCATCTCCAGCTCGCGGGCGCGCGCGGCGTTTTCCAGCGCCTTCTCAGAATCGACCGCGATTGCGATTTCCCCTCCGGCGGCGACCTCCTTGCCGTCGTCCACGGAGATGGAGATGTACGCCTTGTCCGAGGTGATGGGCAGCTCTTCGCGCACGACGCAGCCGGATGCGTCGCCGGTTTCGTTCACGGTGACGAGCACGGCCTGCGTGGTGACGTAGGCGTTCTGCGTGCGGCGCAGCACGGCGAAGCCAAGATAGAACACCAGCGCGGCGAAGAGAATCAAAATCGCGGCGTTGACAACGGTATTGGTTTTTTTCACGCCGGCTCACCTCTGTATCGCTCGTTTTGGCAGACCGCAGACGGGCGTATGTAGTCACCCCTCGCCGCGCAGCTCGATCGGCCGCGCCGGCAGCACGGTTGAAATCGCGTGCTTGTAGATCATCTGCTGCTTGCCCTCCGTGTCCAGAATGACGACGAAGCTGTCGAACCCGCGGACGACGCCGCGCATCTGAAACCCGTTGACCAAAAACAGCGTTACGGGGATTTTCTCCTGCCGGACGTGGTTGAGAAAGCCCTCCTGAAGATTCTGCGGTTTTTGCATGATGGTGCGCTCCTTTCTGATCTGTCGGAGCGGCTATTGTATAATTGTAACATAGTTTCCCGCCCCACGAAATAGTGAAATTACACAAAAACGGGCGCGAACGGAGGATATGACCGTTTTTGTACAGGCTCCTATTTTATACCGTGGGAATGGAGGAAATCCGTCGAAAGCTGACAGGCCGCCGCTATGTCCGGCGCTTTTTGAAACCGGATCCAGTAATAGTCTCCGCCGCCGCGGAGCCACGTGAGCTGGCGCTTGGCGTAGCGCCGCGTCTCCTGCCGAATGCGCGCGGCGGCCTCGGCGGCGGAACGTTCGCCGCGCACCGCGCCGACGGCCTCCTTGTAGCCGATGGCCTGCATGGCGGTGCACGCGGCGCTGACGCCCTCGTCCAGCAGGGCGCGCACCTCGTCGAGCAGGCCCGCGTCAAACATCGCGTCCACGCGCCGGTCGATGCGCGCGTAAAGGTCGGCGCGGTCGGCAAAGTCCAGCGCGATGCGCACCGCGTGATACCGCGGCGGCAGGGCGCGGGTCTCGGCGTCGTGCTGCGTGATGGTCCGCCCCGTGAGGATATAGACCTCCATGGCGCGGACGATGCGCTTTTTGTCGGCCGCGTGGAGCTTCGCCGCCCGGTCGGGGTCCACCTTGCGCAGCTCGCCGAGCAGCCCCGCGCCGCCGATCTCGTCATAGCGCTCGTTCAGTTCCTGCCGTAGCGCGGGATCGACCGGACCGCCGGCAAACGTGCGCCCGGAGAGGAGCGAGTCGATATAAAGCCCCGTGCCGCCCACGACGACGGGCAGCCGATTGCGCGCGCGGATTTCGTCGATGCGGGCGGAGGCCTCCTCCACATACCGCGCGACGGAATAATTCTCCCACGGCTCGGCCACGTCGAGCATGTGGTGCGGCACACCCTGCATCTCCGCCGCCGTGGGCTTGGCGGTGCCGATGTTCATCCGGCGGTAGATCTGCATGGAGTCCGCCGAGACGACCTCGCCGCCGAGCGCGCGGCAGAGCGCCACGCCCAGCGCGGTTTTGCCCGACGCGGTCGGGCCGGAAAGCACGACAATTTCCGGTGACATGAAAAAAACCTCCTTTTTGTGAAAATTGGGGGTATGCAAATTATTAAAAAAGTGTTAGAATCCGAACTGTATGATGAAAAAAACAACCAATCGACAAAAGTCGAGCGACTTGACGGGAGTGAAACGCCTTGAAAATCAAAATTTCCGCCGACAGCACCTGTGACCTCTCGCCGGAGCTGATCGAACAGTATCACATCGACATCACGCCGCTTTATATCGTGAGCGGCGACGAGACGTGGCGCGACGGCATCGACATCCACCCCGCGGACCTGTACCGCCGCTTTCACGAGACGGGGCAGCTCTGCCAGACCGCGGCGGTGAACGTCTCGGATTACATCGCGTTCTTCGGCGAGCGGCTGCGGGAATATGACGCGGTGATCCACTTCACCATTTCGAGCGACATGTCCGGCTGCTACCAGAACGCCTGCATCGCGGCGCAGGAGTATCCGGGACAGGTCTTCCCCGTGGATGCGCGCAATCTCTCCACCGGCATCGGGCATCTGGTGCTGGACGCGGCGGAGCTGGCCGCCGAGGGGAACATGACGGCGGCGGAAATCGCGGCGTTTCTGGAGCAGAAGCGGGAGAAGCTGGACGTCAGCTTCGTGCTCGACACGCTGGAATTCATGAAAGCCGGCGGGCGGTGCTCCTCCGTCGCGGCGATCGGCGCGAATCTTCTGGGGCTCAAGCCCAGCATCGAGGTCAAAAACGGCAAGATGGGCGTCGGCAAAAAATATCGCGGCAGCCTGATGAAGTGCTACAGGCAGTATATCATCGACCGGCTCAAGGGCCGCGACGATATCGACTGCCACCGCATCTTCATCACGGATTCCGGCGAGCTGGACGACGCGACCCGCGCTGAGCTTAAGGAGCTGGTGCTGTCGCTGCAGCCGTTCGAGGAGGTCTACAACACGCAGGCCGGCTGCACCGTCTCGCAGCACTGCGGCCCCAAGACGATGGGGATCCTGTACTATCACAAATAAGGCAAATTAAGCCGGTATTTTTACACCGCCGGGGGGACGAGCCCCCGGCGGTTTTTTTCACACGATGCGCATGAACTGCTTGTCCAGCTCCCTGCGCGTGAGCGTCACGGCGACGGGGCGGCCGTGGGGGCAATACTTTACCTCGCCGGAGACGACGGCCTCCGCCAGGCGCAGCAGCTCCTCCGGCTCGGTTTTCCACCCCGCCTTGATCGCCGCCTTGCAGGCGACGGTCTTTAGAATCTCATCCCGGACGGCGCGCGCGTCCAGCGTGCCGCCGTGGCGCAGCTGCTCGCAGATCTCCTCCAGCGCCGCCGCCGCGTCCGTGTCGTCAAGCAGCGCCGGCACGGCGCGGACGAGAAAAGCGTCCCCGCTCAGCGTCTCAATCTCAAAGCCCAGCTCCGCGAGCATCGGCAGCCGCGCACGCAGCACCTCGGCGTCCGCCGGGGCGGGCGAAAACGGCGCGGGGGACAGCAGCGTCTGGCTCATGAGTGCGCCCTCCTGCCGCCGGAGGCGGTCGAAGTTGATGCGCTCGTGCGCGGCGTGCTTGTCGATGAGCAGCAGCGTGTCGCCCTTTTCGACGAGAATGTAGGTATCCATGGCCTCGCCGATGAGCCGGGCGGGCCTTTCCGGCGCGGCGGCGGGAGCGGTCTCCTCAAAATGCGCCAGCGCCGTCTGCACCGGGGCGGAGGCGGGGGCGGGGACGGCCTCCGGCGTGCCCGCGCCGGAAAAGCCGGCGGCGGGGGTGCGCGGCGCCGTGGGCGAGCGGAACGCCGCCCGGTCCGACGCGGGGAGGGCGCTCGAATACGCCGTCGGCGCGCCGCCCGGTCTGCGCGGGGCGGGCGCTGCGGGGCGGGCTTCGCCGCCGCCTCCGGGAGTGGGGGCGCCGCCCTGCGTGCGGGCGTGAAATTCCGCGCTCGTCATGGTCTGATAAAAGTCCTGCTTCGGCTCGGCGGCCTTGCGCGTGCCCGGGGAGAGGCGCACCTCGGCGGTGCGGTCCTCGCGCTCCAGCGCGGAGCGGGCGGCGTAGTACACCGCGTCGAACACCTGCTTTTCGTGCGTGAACTTCACCTCCGTCTTGGCGGGGTGGACGTTCACGTCCACGGCGGCGTTGCTCAGCGTCACATACAGCACGCACGCGGGGAAGCGCCCCGTGAGCAGCGTGTTGCGGTACGCCTGCTCCAGCGCGGCCTGCAGCGCCGCGGAGCGGATGGCGCGCCCGTTGCAGAAGAAATGCTGCTGCGTGCGATTGCCGCGCCCCGCGCCCGGCGAGGAGATGTACCCCTCCACGCGCACGCCCTCGTTCTCGCCGGAGCAGGCGAGCAGCGCGCGCGCTGCGTCGCGGCCGAGCAGACTGTAGATGCAGGACTCCATGCGATTGTCGCCGGGGGAGAAAAACTGCTCCTCCCCGTCGCGGATGCAGCGGACCGAAACATCGGGCCGGCCCAGCGCGCAGCGAAACGCCGCCGCCACGCAGGCGCTGCCCTCGGCGCGGTCGGACTTCATGAACTTCAGCCGCGCGGGCGTATTGTAAAACAGGTCGCGCACGATCATCGTCGTGCCCTCCGGGCAGCCGGTTTCGTACATGGTCTGAATCTCGCCGGCGTCGAGCGTCATGCGCGTGCCGGCGTCCGCGCCGGCCTGCCGCGTGGTGAGCTCGATGTGCGACACGGCGGAGATGGCCGCGAGCGCCTCGCCGCGAAAGCCCATCGTGCCGATGGCCTCCAGGTCGCGCGCGTCGCGCAGCTTGCTCGTCGCGTGGCGCAAAAAGGCGATGCCCGCGTCCTCCGGCGCCATGCCGCGCCCGTCGTCCGTCACGCGCAGATAGGTCATGCCGCCGCCGCGCAGCTCCACCGTGACGGTGTGCGCCCCGGCGTCAAAGGCGTTTTCCACCAGCTCCTTCACCACGGAGGCCGGGCGCTCCACGACCTCGCCCGCGGCGATCAGATCCGCCACATGGGGGGATAAAATTTGAATTTCCGGCATGGGGCATATACCCCCTTTCTCCATCAGAATCACAGATTGGTATCATTATAAAGGATGGTCATTGAAAATTCCACTCTAAAATGTTAAACTATAAAATACGATTTTGAAAATAAGGAACGGATCTATGAGCTACGAGAGAACCGAAATCGCGCCGGAGGCGGTCGCCCGGCAGATGGAGATCTGCGACCGGATGCGCGCGATGTATGCGTCGCGCACGCGGCGGCCCCTCGCCATGGTGGATACCTTCGGCTGCCAGCAGAACGAGGCCGACAGCGAAAAGCTCCGCGGGTATCTGCGGGCGATGGGCTTCGGCTTTACCGATGACAGCTTTGCCGCAGACGTGGTAGTGCTCAACACCTGCGCCGTGCGCGAGCATGCCGAGCAGCGCGTGCTCGGAAACGTCGGCGCGCTGACGCATACCAAGGAGCAGAACCCCGATCAGATCGTCGCCGTCTGCGGCTGCATGGTGCAGCAGGCGCACATGGCCGAGAAGCTGAAGCGCTCCTACCGCGTGGTCGATCTCGTCTTCGGGCCGCACGAGCTGTGGCGCTTTCCGGAGCTGCTCGAGCGCGTGGCCGTGGAGCGCCGCCGCGTGTTTGAGACCGCGCCCGCGGACGGCGCCGTCGTCGAGGGCATCCCCCTGCAGCGCGACGGCAGCGTGAAGGCGTGGCTCAGCATCATGTATGGCTGCAACAACTTCTGCACCTACTGCGTCGTGCCGTATGTGCGCGGACGCGAGCGCTCCCGCAGGCCGGAGGACATCGTTGCCGAGGCGCGCGCGCTCGTCGCCGCGGGGTATAAGGACATCACGCTGCTGGGGCAGAACGTGAACTCCTACGGCCGCGACCTGGACGGGGATGTGGATTTTTCTGAGCTCCTGCGCATGGTCTGCGGCATCCCCGGCGACTTTCTCGTCCGCTTCATGACGAGCCATCCCAAGGACGCGACGGAAAAGCTCTTTCGCACCATGGCGGAATGCGAAAAGTGCGCGCACCAGCTGCACCTGCCGGTGCAGTCCGGCAGCAGCCGGGTGCTTCGGGCCATGAACCGCAGCTACACGCGCGAAAAATATCTGGAGCAGGTGGCGCTCGCGCGCCGGTACATGCCCGATCTGGTGCTGACGACGGATATCATCGTGGGCTTTCCCGGCGAGACGGACGAGGAATTTGCCGAGACGCTCTCGCTCGTGGAGCAGGTGCGGTACGACGCGATGTTTACCTTTATCTACTCCCCGCGCGTGGGGACGCCCGCGGCGAAGCTCCCGGACCCCTGCACCCGCGCGGAGAAGCAGGTGCGGTTCGACCGGCTTCTGGAGACGGCAAACCGCATCTCGGCGGAAAAGCACCGCGCCTACGAGGGCACGGTCCAGCGCGTGCTCGTCGATGGCGCGGACGGACGCGGGGACTGGAAGCTCACCGCGCGCACCGCGGGCGGCCGGCTTGTGCATCTGAAGGGCGGCGAGGCGCTGGTCGGGCAGTTTGTGACGGCGCAGATCACGGACAGCAACACGTGGGCGCTGTACGGCAGCGTGACGGACTGACGGCGCCGGGAATTTTGGAAACGGAGAAAAGCTATGGCTGAAATGACGCCGATGAAACGGCAGTATTACGAGATCAAAAAGCAGCACACGGATTGCCTGCTGTTTTTCCGCCTCGGCGATTTCTATGAGATGTTCGACGAGGACGCGCGCACGGCGGCGCGGGAGCTGGATCTCACGCTCACGACGCGCGACCGCAACGTGGAGGACCCCGACGAGCGCACGCCCATGTGCGGCGTGCCGTACCACGCGGCGGAGGCGTACATCGGCAGGCTCATCGCCAAGGGCTATAAGGTCGCCATCTGCGAGCAGCTGGAGGACCCCGCGCTCGCGAAGGGACTGGTGAAGCGGGACATCATCCGCATCATCACGCCCGGCACCGTGACGGAGAGCTCCATGCTCGAGGAGGGGCGCTCCAACTACCTGTGCGCGGTGTATCTCGATCCGCAGCGCGGCGCGGCGGCGTTCTGCGACGTGTCCACCGGCGAGTTCTGCGCGGCGGATTTTGAGAGCGACAGTGTGACGCACATCGTCAACGAGCTGGGGCGCTTTTCCCCGCGCGAGGCGGTACTCTCCGCCGGGGCGGTCGAGAACGCGGAGATCTATACCTTTCTGCAAAAGCGCCTCGGCTGCATGATCGAGGCGGGGGAGGCGCGATTTGAGGCCGCGCCGGCCGCCGAGCGGCTCTGCGCGCAGTTTGACGCGCCGGATATTGACGCGCTCGGCATGGGCGAGCGCCCCGCCGCCGTGTGCGCCGCGGGCGCGCTGCTGGCCTATCTGCAGGAGACGCAGAAGTGCGATCTCGGCCATCTCAAAAGGCCGGAGCTGTACGGCGACCGGCGGTATATGGAGCTGGACTATGCCACCCGGCGCAACCTGGAGCTGACGGAGAGTCTGCGCACGGGCGAAAAGCGCGGCAGCCTCCTCTGGGTGCTGGACAGGACGAAGACGCCCATGGGCGGGCGGATGCTGCGCGCGTGGGTGGAGCGGCCGCTTTTGTCCCCGGTGCAGATCAAGCGGCGGCTTGCCGCCGTGCAGGAGCTGGTGACGGACAATGTGCGCCGGCCGGAGCTCTCGCTCGTGCTGCGCGACATTGGGGACATGCAGCGGCTGATCGGCCGCGCGGTGTACGGCTCGGCCAACGGGCGCGACCTTGCGGCGCTGGCCGCGTGCTGCCGCCAGCTCCCGCGGCTGACGGAGCAGCTGCAGGGCTTTCAGAGCGCGGAGCTGCGCGACATTGCGCAGATGGACGTGCTCGCGGACATCGAGGCGCGCATTAGCCGCGCCATCTGCGACGATCCGCCGTTTTCCGTGCGCGAGGGCGGCATTCTCCGCCCTGGCTACAGCGAGGAGGTTGACCGGCTGCGCGGCGTGCGCGACAATGGCGCCGGCCTGGTGGCCGAGCTGGAGCAGCGCGAGCGCGCGCGCACCGGCATCAAAAAGCTGAAGGTCGGCTTCAACAAGGTCTTTGGCTATTACATCGACGTGCCGAACAGCGCCTCGGACGTGCCGCTGCCGGAGGACTATATCCGCAAGCAGACGCTCGTATCCAGCGAGCGGTATTTCACGCAGGAGCTCAAGGAGCTGGAGAGCACGCTGCTCACCGCGCGCGAGCGCATCGCGGAGCTGGAATATCAGATGTTCACCGAGGTGCGCGAGCTGGTCGCGGCGGAGGTGCAGCGCGTGCAGGCCGCGGCGGACGCCGTCGCCCGGCTCGACACGCTCTGCGCGCTTGCGGAGGTCGCGGTGAAAAACCACTATGTCTGCCCGGAGGTGGACCTCTCCCGCACGCTGGACATTCGCGAGGGGCGCCACCCCGTCGTGGAGCAGGCGCAGAAGGACACACTCTTCGTCCCGAACGACACGTTTCTCAACGACGCGGACGACCGCGTCGCCATCGTGACCGGGCCGAACATGGCCGGCAAATCCACCTACATGCGCCAGACGGCGCTCATCGTGCTCCTGGCGCAGATCGGCTCGTTCGTCCCGGCGAAATCCGCCACCATCGGCGTGGTGGACCGGGTATTTACGCGCATCGGCGCGTCGGACGATCTCGCCGCGGGGCAGAGCACCTTCATGGTGGAGATGAGCGAGACGGCGGCGATTCTCCGGCACGCCACGGCGCAGAGTCTGCTGATCCTCGACGAGATCGGGCGCGGCACCTCCACCTACGACGGCATGGCCATCGCCCGCGCGGTGCTCGAATACTGCGCGGACAGGCGCAAGCTCGGCGCGAAGACGATGTTCGCCACGCACTATCATGAGCTGACCGTTCTGGAGCAGGAGCTCCAGGGCGTGCGCAACTATAACATCACCGCCAAAAAGCAGGGCGGGACGCTTTTGTTCCTGCGCAAGATCGTCCGCGGCGCGGCGGACGACAGCTACGGCATCGAGGTGGCAAAGCTCGCCGGCCTGCCGGAGAGCGTGGTTGCCAAAGCGAAGGGCTATCTGCGCGCGCTGGAGGACGGCGCCGCCGCGCCGCAGACCGCGCCGCAGGCCGCGTCGGACGATCAGATCACGCTGGTCGATGTGGGCGGCAGCCAAATCGCGGAGGAGCTGCGCGCGCTGGATCTGAACACGCTCACGCCCATCGAGGCGATGAATCTGCTCTATGAACTGCAAAAGAAAGCGAGAGTTTAAAAAATGCGAAACGTCCCCTTTCAGGACCCCATGAACCGCGGCGCGCGCGTTGCGGGCTGGATCTACCTGCCCCTCCACGTCGTCGCGATCCCGCTGCTGCTCGGCACGGTGCTCTATCTGCTCACGGGTGATATCCCGTCGGAAATTACGGCAAACGTCTGGTATTATCTCGTCGGGCTCACATTTGTGTTCGTGACGATGTGGGGCTTTTTGCGCCGGAGCTTTCACGTTCTGGTGGAGCGGCTCTCCTTCTGCTGCATGTCGCTGCTTGCGGCCTATGCCGTCGATGTGGTGCTCTCGCTCGCGCTGCGGCTGGGGATGGCGGTGCTGGGCGACCTGCCGGAGCCGAACAACGAGGCCGTGCTCGCCCTTGCGGGCGCGGACTATAAGCGCATGTTCGCCGTGGCGGTGCTGATGGCGCCCGTCGTGGAGGAGTGCCTGTTTCGCGGCGTGCTCTTCGGCGCCATTCGGGGCAAAAACCGGTTTTTGGCATACTTCGTGTCCGTTGTGGTGTTTTCGCTCTACCACGTCTGGCAGTATGCGCTGGTGGACCAGAATCCGATGCTCCTGCTGGGCGCGCTGCGCTATGTGCCGGTGTCCATCGCGCTGGCGTATTGCTACGACCGGACGCAGTCGATCTGGACGCCGATCTTCTTCCACATGTTTATCAATACCCTGTCGCTGAGCGTGATGACGGCGACGTAACCGCGCCGCGGCGGCCCCCTGTCCGTTGGTCCGTTGTGATTTCCCGCGTGCTATACTGCAATTGGAATCAATCAGAACGAAATGGTTGCTCAGGGATCGTACAGGGGGGGTGTGAGCGATGCCGAACACAAAGAAAAGCGCAGAGACCGCCTATGAGGAGACGATCTATCTGCAGTATCAGGGGCAGGAAATCTCCATTGACGAGATTCGAACGGCTGTCAGGGAAAACTACGACGCGGTGAAGAAGGGGGAGGATACCCCCGTGGATGTCAAGATCTATCTGAAGCCGGAGGACGCGAAGGCGTACTACGTAATCAACAACGACTACGCCGGAGAGGTGACACTGCTGGCCAAAGCGTAAAAGCAAACGGAGCCGGCGCGGGTAAAATTACCCGCGTCGGTTTTTTCGCTATTAGTGGAACGTGACAGGTAAGCTGTTATGATCGTATCGGCTTCAGGCCAAGTATATGGGTGTATGAGGAGGTACATCATGCAGCTGAAACGTGATACAGATTATGCTCTGCGCATCCTGCTCTGTATGGGAGAGCAGTCCCTGGACGGCGACGCGCCCGCTGCGGGGCTCACGCTGCCGGAGCTCAGCGCACGGGCGGGCGTGCCGAAGATCAGCGCCAATCGGATCTGCGGTTATCTGGAATGTAAAAACATCCTGAGCAAGCGGAGAGAAAACGGCGAGCTTCTGTATTTTCCCGGCGAGGCGCTCACCCGGCAGACACTGCTGGATGTGCTCTCCGCGACGGAGGGCGGCGCGCATCTGTTTGCGGTGTTTGACCGCAAAACGGAGCTGTACAGAACATACGGCGCACAGCTGGAGGCGGTGCAAAAGGCGATCGAGGACGTTTTGTCCGGCGTGAGCCTGGCGGACCTGCTTTCCGCCGGCAGGTGACGCGGTGCGTTTCCCCCATCAATTCCCATGCGCCCGGCGACGAAAGCCGGAGAACACATGGGAATTTTTGTACCCCGCGCAAGTCAAATGCGTTAGTCAGGCGTTATTTGTTTGCTGTTATAATGCACCTGTACTCGATGCGCCCCTGCATTTGCCAGGGTGCGAAGACGGCACAGACGATGGAGGATATTCTCATGCTGAAGAAAAAACGAACGGCGCGCATTGGTTCTCTGCTGTGCACGCTTTGCGTTCTGTTTTCTGTTCTCGGGGTCTCGTCCGCGGCGCTGGACGCCGGAGAGACCGAGCCGCCGGCGCCCGCCGCGGCCGCCCGGGAGGAGACCACCTCCGACGGCGAAGCCGTGCCGGCGGAGGCGGACGAAAGCGAGCCGGGGGACGCTTCCCCGGCGGCGGAGACCGACAGCGCGGCGAAACCAGACGAACCGGAGGCGTCGGAAACGGGCGCGGTCCTCCAGAAGGCGGGGGGCGGCGCGGCGGAAAAGACGAGCATCACCGTGGCCGAATTTGAATTTCAGAGGGAAAGCGAGGGTACACAGACGACAATCAAGCTGGATCAATGGTATCGGATGAAGCTGGCGTGGGATGCGAGCGCGTATGGCAACACGCTGCAGGCGGGCGACTACTTTGTCGTCACGCTCCCGGACGAGCTGCGGTATGCGACAAACGCCGCCGCCACGCGCTTTGATATTCTGGCGCCGGACGGCTCCGTGGTGGCGAAGGCCGTCGTGGACCCCAACGACGGCGCCGGCGGCGGGACCGTCACCGTCACGTTTACCGGCTATGTGAAAAACCGATACAACATCAAAGGGACGATGTTTCTCAACGCGCAGGCCGTGACGGAACGGGTCAGGGTCAACAGTTCGAATCCCATCCGCATCACCGTGGGGCGTACGACGGAAACCACCGACGTCTATGTGGGAGCGGGGACGCCCGCGCGGCCGGTCCATCCGAATCAGGTCCTGACGAAGTGGGCCAGTACCGGCGGGAGCACGGAGGAGGCCGTCCTGTGGGCCGCGAGAATCAATTTTGCGAAGGAGACGCTGGAGGATGTCGTAATCACAGACATGCTCCACACAGAAGACGGGAACCTGGACGGGCTGCGCTACGATCCGGAGCGCTTCTGCCTGTACGAGCGGGAATTTGACGCATACGGACACACCGTCCGCACCGTTCAGACCTGGGACTCGGCCGCGCTGGGGGACCGACTCCAGTTCAACGCGGATCACACCGGCTTCACGCTGGATATGGGCGATATCGACGGCCGGCAGTATCTGCTGCTCTATTACTCAAGCTACGCGCCCGGCATCAGACTGAGAAGCAGCATGACCCTGACCGCCGGCGCCGACGAGTGGAACGTCTGCGGCAGCTATGCCGGCCCCGCCTCCGGAGGGACGGGTCTGGGCGTGCTGAACAACCAGATCCAGATCCGCAAGGTGGACGCGGACGACCCACAGCTGAAGCTTCCGGGCGCCGTGTTCCGCATCACGTCCGGAGTGGACGGGAGCGTGCGCGAGCTGACGACGGACGAAAACGGCGAGGCCGTCTCCGAGCAGCTGCCCGCCGGCGAGTACGTGATTTCCGAACTTGCCGCGCCGCCCGGGTATCGGCTGGACCCGATGGAGTATACCGTGACCGTGTCGGACGGCGAGACGGTCGTGCGGACGCTGACGAATCAGGCGGAGCGCATCTCTATCCCCGTCGAAAAGAAATGGGCCGGCCCCGCGCAGGGGGCCGTTACGGTCCGCCTGCTCCGGGATGGTCTGGAGGCCGGGGAGACGCTGATCCTGAGCGATGAAAACGGCTGGACCGGCAGCTTTGCCGATCTCCGCAGGACGGCGCCTGACGGGACCGCGTATGTTTACACGGTCCTGGAGGTGCCGGTGGAGGGATATACGGCGGCGATTGCCGGCGACATGGAGCAGGGGTTCACGATCACGAACACGAAGCAGGACGAGCCGAGCCCGCCGCGTGACCCGACGGAGCCGGGCGAGCCGGAAAAGCCGGGCGCACCGAACCCACCGGCGAAGCCCGAAAAACCGGCAATGGGAGCGCCGCCCAGCACGCCGAAAACCGCGGATGAAAGCGACCTTATCACACCGCTGGCGCTTCTGCTGCTGTCGGGGTGCGCGCTGACGTGGCTTCCGGTCATGACGCGGAGGAAAAGCGACCGGCTGCCGGCCGCACAGGATTCTGAAGCCGCCCGCCGGTAGGGCCGCCGGCATTCCCGCCGGATCGAGCGGGCACGGACGCCGGCAGGGCGCTTTCTTGCGAAAGCGCGCCGGTTGTGCTATGC
>CACWHX010000008.1 GCA_902760845.1 Oscillospiraceae bacterium | reverse complement strand
ACAATGGTAAGATGGTGATAGCAACTCATGGGAACACTCCTGTTCTGGTTTGTTTGGTCACACGCCATTGTACAGGATTTCTCATGAGTTGTCTTCTTTCCCGCGTCCCTGGGCCGCGGCCGAGGGCGACGAAGCGGGCGTATATCAAATGAGAGCCGCTTCACAGGCGGCTCTCATTTGATAGTTTATGTCCTCCACGGGTTGTTTGGGTTCGGATCGGTCGGGTCCCAGCCGCGATAGGGGCTGCTGGGGTCGATCCACTGCGCCGTGGGCTTCGGGACGGGAAGGGTGTTGCTGTCATAGATCCTTACCGTTGTGCCCAGCGGGCAATTGTCGTAGAGCCATTTCGCGTCGGCGCAGGTCAGGCGTACGCACCCGTGCGAGCAGATCGTGCCGAGCTTATTGTACGCGGTGTAGTTGAGATTGCTCTCGCTTTTGCTGTTGTAATACACCGAGTGGAACAGATAGTTCCCGTAGATCTGCGTGCAGTATTGGCCCCACACGCCGCCCATGAGCGGCTGCCAGCGCATCTTGGCAGGCGTCCGGAACGTGCCGAGCGGGGTAGCATAGCCTGGGCTGCACACGAACGCCTGGTACAGGATCGTGTAGCTCCCGCTCTTGTCCAGCCCGTAGACGAGCACCGTGCACTGGTTGCGCACGACCTCGATCTGAAAAGGCTTCGCGGCGCTGAGCAGCGACATATATTCGGCGTCGGTGTAATTTTGCACCTGGATGGTCACGTCCGTGACGATGACGTCGGTGCCGTAGGTCAGCAGAATGTGAAGCTGATGGCTGCCGGGCATTACGCGCTTCCAGACCGGCTCGGAGACGGTGAAGGTCTCGACGGAGGTGCTGTAGCCCAGCCAGACCGAGCGCGCGGGCTGCCGCACGCCGTCAAGCGTCCACGTGAGCGTGGCGGTGCGCCCGGAGGGGGCGGCGGTGTAGTCGCCGCCGGAATAGCTGACGGTCACGGTGACGGAGCGGTTCTCCGGCGTGAGCGCGGCCACCGGGCCGACCTGCGCGCGCACGCCCGCGAGGCCGGAGTCATAGCTCTGCGAAAGCGTATCGGCCGCGAGCCTGACGGTGCAGCCGGCCGCGCGCTGCTCCACGGCCGCGGCCCGGCCCGTGCCGGCAAGCGTGGTGTTCCGCGCGCAGAGGAACACGCCCTTGACCGCGCCGTTCACCTGCACGGTCGCGCCCGGCTCCGTGCGGACATAGATCTCCGCCGCCGGGGCGTCGCCCGTCAGCGTGACGGAGCTTCCGCACCGGCCGCCGAGGAAGAGCTTCCCCGCAAAGCCATCGATCGCGAGCGGGGAGGGGCCGTTATAGACGACGATGCCGTCCTCCGGCAGCGCGTCCGCGCTGCTGCAGAGGGTGATGTTCAGCCGGTAAAGCACCTGCACGAATTCCGCGCGGGTGATATTGCTGCCGGGCAGGAGACTGCCGGAGCTGCCGATGACCAGGCCGTTTTCCACCATGCCGGCAACCGCGGGGCGCGCCCACTCCGACACGCTCGCGCCGTCGGAAAAGGCGTTCAGGCTGGCGCTGCTGCCGCTCGGCACGGCGAACAGCCGCGCGAGCAGGACAAACGCCTCCTGCCGCGTGATGCTCGCGCCCGGACGCATCGTAACGTCAGGGTAGCCCTTGAGCACGTCCATTTCCGCCGCGGTGGAGAGCGCGCCATAGTACCACGCGCCGGAATCCACATCGAAGAAATGCGTGATGTCCTTCCCCTGCGTGCATTGGAAAATTCGCATCAGAATCGTCACCACCTCGGCGCGGGTGGCGTTGTTGCCCGGGTTGAGATTTCCATGATCGTCGCCCTTGAGCAGACCCTGCGCCACGGCATAGTCCATTGCTTCGGCGTACCACGGCCCGGATGACGGCTCGGCCATCGGCTGCGCGGAGGTCTCCTCCTCCGGCTCCGCCGCTGGGGACTCCTCCGGCGGGGCCGATTCCTCCGCCTCCGTCGGCGATTCCTCCGGCTCCGCTTCCGCTTTTGCGGAAACGACCGGCTCCTCCGCCGCGGCGGGGGCCGTCTCCGTCTCCACGGCGCGGACCGGGGCCGCCGCGCAGGCGAGCGAGAGCGCACAGGCAAATACCAGGATCAGGGCGAGCAGTCTCTTTTTCATTCCGGTTCTCCTCATTGTGGCATTTTGCGGCAAGCTGCCGCAGATTTGATTCTATTATATCGAACCAGTGAGAATTTGCAAGAGATCGTTTGCAGTTTTCGGGAAAAATCGCCTGCGGGAAGCGCGCCTATGGATGCGGGGTGAGATTGCGGGAAATCGCCGCCGGGCGCATGGTTTCTTCCAGGACGACCGCCTCCGCCGCGCCGGCGGAGAGATCGCGCACCTGCGCCTGAAAGGCGCTGACGGTCTCCTCCGGGAGCAGGGCGGTCACCGTTACGTCCGCGGCATAGTCGAGCGCCTCCGTCACGCCGCCCGCGGCCGCGGTCGCGCCCTTGACGCGCTCGAGCAGCGCGTAGGAGCAGGCCACACGCACGCGGACCCACCGGCGCACGACGGAGACGCCCGCGGCGTCCAGCGCGTCCTTCGCGCTTTTGGCGTAGGCGCGCAGCAGGCCGCCCGTGCCGAGCAGCACGCCGCCGAAATACCGCGTCACGACGCAGACGACGTTCGTCACCTCCGCGCGCTTGAACACCTCCAGCATCGGGATGCCGGCGGTGCCCTGCGGCTCGCCGTCGTCGGAATAGCGCTCCGCGCCGCTGTGGAGGCGGTAGCACCAGCAGTTGTGCCGCGCGTCGTGATATTGCTTTTTCATCGCGGCGATGAAGGCGCGGGCCTCGTCCTCGGTCTCCACGCAGCGGACGTGGCCGAGGAAGGTCGAGCGCTTCTCCGTCAGCTCCGATTCGCCCGCGCCGGTCGGAATGTTATAGGGCTCCATGCGCAAGCCCTCCCTGCTGCCGCCACTGCTCGGCGGTGATGGCATAATACCAGACCTCCCGCCGCTCGTGCAGCAGCGGCACATCCTCCGTGCACGCATAGCGGAAGGTGAAGCCGCATTTTTTGATGACGCGGTGGGATTTGTGATTGTCGGCGTAGTGCGCGCACCAGATCTCCGTCAGCCCCAGGGGGCCGAAGCCCAGCGCCAGCAGCGCGCGCACCGCCTCGGGGATGTAGCCGTTGCCCCAGAACGGCGCGCCGACCCAGTAGCCAATCTCCAGGTGGCCGCGCCCGACCTCGGACGTGGTGGGCTTGAAGCCGATGCTGCCGATGGCGGCATCGTCCCCGCGCAGCGTCACGGCGTAGGTGCCGGGCGCGGAGAGGACGGTGCGGATGATCTCCGCGCTGTTTTCCGCGCTCGTGTGCGCCGGCCAGCCCGCGGCGGGGCCGATGCGCGGGTCCTTCGCGAGCGCGTACAGGGCCGCCGCGTCGCGCTCCCGCCAGGGGCGGAGCAGCAGGCGCGCGGTTTCAATCGTGTTCGGGTACTGCATAGGCGTTCACCTTTCCCCAATGCTCGGGCTTGACGACGGCCTCCAGTTCCACGCAGTCGTCCCGATACTCCGTGCGCAGCACGGCGCACTCGCGATGCAGCAGCTCCAGCAGCGCGCCCTCCGTATATGGCAGGCGCAGCACCGCGCGGCGATTTTTGCGTGCCAGCGTCTGCGCCACTTTTTCCAGCAGCTCGGCCGCGCCCTCGCCGGTGCGCGCCGAGATGCACACCACGTCCGCCCCGCGCGGCAGGATGCCGACGTAGGCGTCGCATTTGTTGAACACGCGGATGCACGGCGTCTGCGCCGCGCCGAGCTCCGCGATCAGCCGGTCCACGACCTCCGCCTGCGTCTCCCACTCGGGGTTGGAGATGTCGATCACGTGCAGCAGCACGTCGGCGTAGCTGAGCTCCTCCAGCGTGGCCTTGAACGCCTCCACCAGATGGTGCGGCAGCTTGCGGATGAAGCCGACCGTGTCCGAGAGCAGGACCTCCTGCGCGTCGTCCACCTGCAGGCGGCGGGTGGTGGTGTCCAGCGTGTCGAACAGTCGGTCGTTCGCCGGAATGTCCGCGCCCGTGAGCTGGTTCAGAAGCGTGGACTTGCCCGCGTTCGTGTAGCCCACGAGCGCCACGACCGGCATTCCGTTTTTCTCGCGGCGGCGGCGCTGCGTGCCGCGCACCTTGCGCACGGCCTCCAGCTCTTCCTCAAGCTTCTGGATCTTGCGGCGGATGTGGCGGCGGTCGGTCTCCAGCTGCGTTTCGCCGGGGCCGCGTGTGCCGATCGGCGACGAGCCGCCCGAGGCGGTCTGCCGCACGAGATGCGTCCACATGCCGGTCAGCCGCGGCAGCAGGTACTGATACTGCGCGAGCTCCACCTGCAGCTGCCCCTCGCGCGTCCGGGCGCGCTGGGCGAAGATATCGAGAATGAGGCCCGAGCGGTCGAGCACGCGCACGCCGAGCTCCTCGGACAGCACGCGCATCTGCGACGGGCTGAGCTCATTGTCGAACACGGCGAGGTCGCATGCGTTTGCCTCGATGCACGCCTTCAGCTCCGCGACCTTGCCTTCGCCGAGGAAGGTGCGGGGATCGGGCGCGGTCTTGTTCTGCAGCAGCGTCGCCACGACTTCGCCGCCGGCGGTCTCCGCCAGCGCGGCCAGCTCCTGCATGGAGCTTTCCGTGGAGCGCTCGCGCGGCTCCATACTCGCCGCGGCCAGCCCCGCCAGCACGGCGCGCTCTTTTGTTTCAATGGTGTCTTGCATGGGATCATCCTTCGCTGTGTTTTGGATGTTTCTTAGTATACCGAAAAAACCGGGATTTGAAAAGGGGAGCGGGACAAAAAGCACGCCGCTTGCGGCGCCGCGGAATGGGGCGCGCGGCACGCGGTCATAAGCGCGCGGCGCTGTGCGTTTTCCGGTGCGTCAGGACGTGCCACAGCGGGAGAAGGTAGAGAAAGCACGCGGTCAAAATTCCGCTTGACGGCGCGCCGATGGTCGAGAGCGGCACGGCCGCCGCGATGGACCACGGCACCAGCGGCGCGATGACGACCGCCGTATCCTCCAGCGCCAGCGCCATGGATTCCGGCTCCGGCTCCACGCCGCGGCAGAGCTGGTGCGTCAGAATGATGGCGAAGGTCTGATTGCAGCCGACGATAGAGGTCAGCAGCGCGGTGCAGGCAATGGCGCCGTGCGGCGTGGCGCGGCGCGCCAGCTTCGAGACGCCGCGCTGGAGATTGTCGAGCAGGCCCGTCGCCTCGAACAGGCCCGCGTAGGACGACGACAGCGCGACAATGGCCGTGACGTTCACCATGGAGACGATGCCGCCGCCGTCGAGCATCGCGGCCACGTCCGGCGCCGCGGCGCGGTAGCCGAGCAGCATCAGCCGCAGCGTCCCGGCGAGCGAATCATGCTGCAGGGTGAGGCAAAGAATGAACGCCGCGCCGATGCTGACGGACATGGCCGCCTTGACGTTCACCCGGAAAACCGAGAGCACGAGAATGGCGGCGGCGGGCAGCAGCGCCAGCCAGTACAGGTCAAACTCCTGCGCGAAGATCGCGCGAATGTCCACGCCGTCTCCGGCGGCGGGCAGCGCGATGCCGGCGGCGAGATAGACCGCGCAGGCCAGCAGCGTCGGCACGAGCGACGCGCGAAGCATGGCGCGGATGTTGGAAAACAGATCGGTCCCGGTCAGCTCGCATACGAGCAGCGCGCTCGTGGAGACGGGGGCGCAGCGGTCGCCGAAAAATGCGCCCGCCAGCACCGCGCCGCCGGTCCACACGGGCGAGACGCCCATGGCGGCCCCCATCGTCGCGCAGATGACGCCCATGGTCGCCGCCGTGCCGAAGGAGGTGCCCATCAGCAGCGACACGCCGCAGTTGAGCAGAAACGCCATCAGCAGAAAGACGGCGGGGCGGATCAGCCGCGCGGCATAGCACACGATGACCGGCACGGTGCCCGCGGCGCGCCACAGCGCCGTGAGCATCCCGATGAGGAGGAACACCACGATGAGGCTTTGGATCGTCCGGATCCCGCCCCACGCCGCGCGCAGCAGCGCGCGCCACGACACGCGCTTCCAGCGCCCGTAGAGACAAAACAGCAGAAAGCCGAACAGCAGTGGATACAGGATCGACCAACCGAGCGCGACGCACCCCGTCAGCGCGGCGCAGAACAGCAGGAGAGTGGCAAAATCCATAGGCGCGCTCCTTTGAAAAGAAAAGGTCAGATGCCGCGAAAGCGGTCAGGAAGCATCCTTTTCGACAGACAAAAAGCGGCATCCGAGCGCTCGGATGCCGCCTGAGCCTGTCGAAAAACAAGTTTTCGACAGGAGGGGGATTGCGCTGCATTCCTTGCCCTCGTTTGCGAATGCGATTCGCAATAGGAGGGCAATCCATTCCGCGAGAAGTATTTTTGCCCCACGGCGAAGCCGCGGGGCAAAAACGATTTGACCCAATTCGCGCCTCCGGGCGCGAACTCTGCGAGGCCTTTTTTGTTTGCAGAATTACTGAATGCCGTATTTCCGGTTGAACTTATCCACGCGGCCGCTGGTATCGACAAGCTTCTGCTTGCCGGTGTAGAACGGGTGGCACTTGGCGCAGATTTCAACGGTGATGTTCTGCTTGGTGGAGCCGGTCTCATACACCGCGCCGCAGGCGCAGCGGATGGTGGTCGGCTGATAATCGGGATGGATTCCGGATTTCATCGTAAAAAACTCCTCGCAATAGGCTGTCTTGAGCACGGCGCACGCCGGGGTTACAAGACGCAAAGTGAATTGTAGCATATTGCCGCGCGGAATGCAAGGACTTTTCAAAAGATTTTTTTGCGCGGCCGCACGACACGGCGCATATTCCGCCCCGCAGGACCCATTTTAAATAAGAGGGAAATAATTTATGAACAATTTGTCAAATCGCTCGCGGCGGCCTTGACATCGGCGCGGAACGGTGGTAAATTAGCACTCGTAAGGCAAGAGTGCCAACACACGAAAGCATCGAGTGCCAAATGGGCAGGGGATCGGAATGGAGCTCAGCAGCCGGAAAAAGAAAATACTGGCCGCGGTGGTGGAGGAATATATCCGCACGGCGGAACCGGTCGGCTCGAAGGCCATTGCCGCCACGGGTGACCTGAAGTGCTCGTCGGCGACGATCCGCAACGAGCTGGCGGAGCTGGTTTCGCTCGGCTATCTGGAGCAGCCGCACACCTCGGCCGGCCGCGTGCCGACGCCGCTCGGCTATCGCATGTACGTCAGCGAGCTGATGGAGCGGCAGGAGCTTTCGCCGGAGGAGACGGCGGCGATTGACCGCGGTCTCGGCGAGCGGCTGCAGGAGACCGGGCAGCTGATGAACGACGCGGGGCGGCTCGCCTCGCAGATGACGAACTACCCGGCGCTCACGCTGGCCGCCCGACCGGCGGCCACGATTTCGCGATTCGATCTCATCTATATCGACGCGAACACGTTCATCATCGTCGTCATGCTCAGCAATGACACGGTGCAAAATAAGCTCGTGCATCTGCCGGTTTCGGTCGATCAGAGCATGATCCAAAAGCTCGGGACGCTCTTCAATGCGCACTTTACGGGCGTGAGCGAGGAGGAGATCACCCCCACGGTGATCCACGCGGCGGAGCGCGCGGCGGAGGACAATCTGGGTCTCACGGCGGTGATTGCCGCCTTTGCCATCGAGGTGCTCAGCACCGCGCAGGAGGCGCAGGCCTATCTCGTCGGCGAGTCGCAGCTGCTGCACCAGCCGGAGTTTCGCGACCCGGACAAGGCGCACAGGCTCATGAGCTACCTCTCGGACGGGGGGCACCTGCTGGATCTGCCGCTGAGCGATCTCGGCGGGGAGAACGAGATCCGCGTGCTGATCGGTCCGGAGAACGTGGCCGAGGAGCTGAAGGACTCCAGCGTCGTCATCGCGAGCTATGACGCGGGCGACAATATGCGGGGCCTGATCGGCGTGGTCGGCCCCACGCGCATGGACTATTCCAAGGTGGCCGCGAAGCTCAGCTTTATCGCGGCCGGCCTTTCCCGGCGACTCGGCGGGGGCAGCATGCCGCCTCCGGGGCTGGACAATAAGCTCATCATAAAGGGAGAAGACAGCAATGGCCAAACAGAAGAATCCTGAGGCGCCCGAGGTCGAAAAGACCGGGAACGGCCAGGAGCAGACGGCCGACGTCACGGCCGAAGAGAAAGAGAAGAAAGCCGGAAAGGCGCCGGAGAAAAAGCCGGAGCCGAAGCCGGAAGCGAAAGCGGAGCCCGCCGGGGAGCCGGCCGCGCCCGCTGAGGCGGCCCCCTCCGCCGAGGAGACGCTGGCCGCTGAAAAGGACAAATATCTCCGCCTGCTCGCGGAGTATGACAATTTCCGCCGCCGCAGCGCGAAGGAGCGCGAGAGCATCTACACCGACGTGCGGTGCGACACGCTGAAAAAATTCCTGCCGGTGTACGACAGCCTGTCCCGCGCGCTCTCCCAGACGGCGGAGGACGATCCCGCCCGGAAGGGGCTGGAGATGATTATGACGCAGTTTGAGACGGCGCTCACGCAGCTCGGCGTCACGATGATCGAGGCGGTCGGGCAGGCGTTCGACGCCAATCTCCACAACGCCGTCATGCACGTCGAGGACGAGAGCGTCGGCGAGAGCGTCGTCATTGAGGAGTTCGAAAAGGGCTTCCGCGTCGGCGACAAAATTCTGCGTTATTCCATGGTCAAGGTGGCCAATTAAAATACAGTATATAAAATTCTTTCACCAATACAGGAGGATATTACAATGAGCAAAATTATCGGTATCGACCTCGGAACCACCAACAGCTGCGTCTCCGTCATGGAGGGCGGCGAGGCTGTCGTCATCCCCAACGCGGAAGGCAACCGCACCACACCGTCCGTCGTCGCGTTTTCCAAGACCGGCGAGCGCATGGTCGGCCAGGTCGCAAAGCGCCAGGCCATCACGAACCCGGACCGCACCATCAGCTCGATCAAGCGCGAGATGGGCTCCAGCTACAAGGTATCCATCGACGGCAAGAACTACACGCCGCAGGAGATCAGCGCCATGGTGCTGCAGAAGCTGAAGGCGGACGCCGAGGCCTATCTCGGCCAGACCGTCACCGAGGCGGTCATCACTGTCCCGGCCTATTTCACCGACGCGCAGCGCCAGGCGACGAAGGACGCCGGCAAAATCGCGGGGCTGGATGTCAAGCGCATCATCAACGAGCCGACCGCGGCCGCGCTCGCCTACGGGCTCGACAAGGAGACCGACCAGAAGATCATGGTCTACGACCTCGGCGGCGGCACGTTCGACGTCTCCGTCCTGGAGATCGGCGACGGCGTCATCGAGGTGCTGGCCACCGCCGGTAACAACCGCCTCGGCGGCGACGACTTTGACCAGTGCGTCACGAACTATCTGGTGGACGAATTCAAGAAGGCCGAGGGCATCGACCTCAGCGCTGACCGCGTCGCGATGCAGCGTCTGCGCGAGGCCGCCGAGAAGGCGAAGATCGAACTGAGCGGCGTGACCACATCGAACATCAGCCTGCCGTATATCACGGCGGACGCCACCGGCCCGAAGCATCTGGAAGTCACGCTGACGCGCGCGAAGTTCAACGAGCTGACCGCGCACCTCGTCGAGAAGACCGCGGGTCCCGTGCGCCAGGCCATGAGCGACGCCGGCATCTCCGCCTCGGATCTGACGAAGGTGCTGCTGGTGGGCGGCTCCACCCGCGTGCCGGCCGTGCAGGAAATGGTCAAGAAACTCACCGGCAAGGACGGCTTCAAGGGCATCAACCCCGACGAGTGCGTTGCCGACGGCGCGGCCATCCAGGGCGGCGTGCTCGGCGGCGACGTGGAGGGCATCCTCCTGCTGGACGTCACCCCGCTGTCGCTCGGCATCGAGACCCTCGGCGGCGTGTGCACGAAGCTCATCGAGCGCAACACCACCATCCCCACCAAGAAGAGCCAGGTGTTCTCCACCGCGGCCGACAATCAGACCTCCGTGGAGGTCAACGTCCTGCAGGGCGAGCGCGAAATGGCGCAGTACAACAAGTCGCTGGGCCGCTTCCAGCTGGACGGCATCGCCCCGGCGCGCCGCGGCGTGCCGCAGATCGAGGTCACCTTCGATATCGACGCCAACGGCATCGTGAACGTCTCGGCGAAGGATCTCGGCACCGGCAAGGAGCAGCACATCACCATCACCTCCTCCACGAACATGTCCAAGGAGGACATCGACAAGGCCGTCCGCGAGGCGGAGCAGTTCGCCGCCGAGGACGCCAGGCGCAAGGAGGAAGTGGATGTCCGCAACCAGGGCGACCAGATGGTCTATCAGACCGAGAAGACGCTGGAGGAGCTGGGCGACAAGGTTGACCCCACCGAAAAGGGCGAGATCGAGTCGAAGCTCCAGAGCCTGAAGACCGCGCTCACCGGCAGCGACACCGCGGCCATCAAGTCCGCGACCGAGGAGCTGACGCAGGCGTTCTACAAGCTCAGCGAGAAGATGTATCAGCAGGCAAATCCGCAGGGCGACGCGGGCTTTAACCCCGGCGACATGGGCGGCCAGCCCGGCGGCGACGACGGACAGCAGTACTACGACGCGGACTACACCGTCGTGGACGACGACAACAAATAAGCGATCCAATCACGATTTTGCGGGCGCACGCTCTGTGCGCCCGCATATGAGGATTCACATATGGCTGAAAAACGAGATTATTATGAGGTGCTCGGCGTAGAGAAGGGCGCCTCTGACGACGAAATCAAAAAGGCGTTCCGCAAGGCGGCAAAGGCCAATCACCCCGATCTGCACCCGAACGACAAAGCGTGCGAGGCGCGCTTCAAGGAGATCAACGAGGCATATGAGGTGCTCTCCGATCCCGATAAGCGCGCGAAGTACGATCAGTTCGGGCACGCGGCGTTTGATCCCGCGGCCGGCGGGTTTGACGGCGGCTTCGGCGGCTTCGGCGGTTTCGGCGATATCTTTGGCGACATCTTCGGCGGCTTTGGCGATATCTTCGGCGGCGGGCAGCAGCGCAGCGGTCCGCGCCGGGGCGAGAGCCTGCGCGCCCGCGTGACGATTTCCTTTGAGGAGGCGGCCTTCGGCTGCAACAAGGAGATCAACATCGGCCGCGTGGAGACGTGTCCGGACTGCAAGGGCACCGGCGCGGCGCCCGGCACGCACCCGGAGACCTGCCCGGACTGCAACGGCACCGGCTCGGTGCGCACCACCCAGCGCACGCCGTTCGGCATGGTGCAGGCCAGCGCCCCGTGCAAAAAGTGCGGCGGCCGGGGCAAGGTCGTCCACACGCCGTGCCCCAAGTGCGGCGGCCGGGGCGCCGTGCGCAAAAATCAGAAGATCAACATTAAGATCCCTGCCGGCATCGACGACGGGCAGACCATCTCGCTGCGCGGTCAGGGCAACGCCGGGCAGGACGGCGGCCCGCAGGGCGACCTGCTCGTCACCGTGATGGTGCGGCCGCACCCGCTGTTTGAGCGCGACGGCAACGCCGTCCTGCTCGAGATGCCGGTCACCTTCGCGCAAGCCGCGCTCGGCGCGGAGATCGAGGTGCCCACCATCGACGGCAAGGTGAAGCTCACCATTCCGGAGGGGACGCAGCCGGGGAGCGTGTTTCGTCTGCGCGGCAAGGGCATCCCGTATCTGCAGAGCAAGAGCGGCCGCGGCGACCAGTTCGTGACGATCGCCGTGAACGTGCCGAAAAACATGACGGCCGAACAGAAGGAGCGCCTGCGCGCCTATGCCGCGTCCATGCAGGAGCCGGTCCCGGAGCCGAAATCCGGCGGCAGCTTTTTCGGCGGAAAGAAGAAAAAATAATATAAGACCATAAATATTGCCCCGCGTGATTTTCACGCGGGGTAATATTTATGATTGGAGGGCTTTTACGGCCGCCAGGAGCTCGTCCGTGCGGTCGGTCTCCTCCCAGCGGACGCCGAGCTCCTCGCGGCCCATATGGCCGTAGGCCGCAAGCCGGCGATAGATGGGCTTTGCGAGATCGAGATCCCGGATGATGGCCGTCGGGCGCAGGTCGAACACCTTGCGCACGGCCTCGGCGAGCACCGCGTCCGGCGCCGTGCCGGTGCCCTGGGTGTCCACCAGGATGGACACCGGCTCCGCCACGCCGATGGCGTAGGCCAGCTGCACGAGGCAGCGGTCGGCAAGGCCCGCGGCGACGAGATTTTTCGCCACGTAGCGCGCGGCATATGTGGCGCTGCGGTCCACCTTCGTCGGGTCCTTGCCGGAGAACGCGCCGCCGCCGTGCGGGGCGCTGCCGCCGTAGGTGTCCACGATGATCTTGCGCCCGGTGAGGCCGGAGTCCGCGCACGGGCCGCCGACGACGAAGCGGCCGGTGGGGTTGATGAGATAGCGCGTCTCATCGTCGAGCAGCGCCGCCGGAAGCGTCGGGCGGATGACAAGGTCGATCATATCGCGCCGCAGCCGCTCGATGGAGACCTCCGGCGCGTGTTGTGTGGAGAGCACCACCGTGTGGATGCGAACGGGCCGATTTTCTTCATCATACTCCACTGTGACCTGCGTTTTGCCGTCGGGACGCAGGTAATCCACCACACCCTCCTTGCGCACGGCGGCGAGCCGCTTTGCGAGCTTGTGCGCGAGCGAGATCGCGAGCGGCATGCGCTCCGGCGTCTCGTTGCAGGCGTAGCCGAACATCATGCCCTGGTCGCCGGCGCCGTTGTCCAGCGCGTCAGACCCGGTCTCCTTGCTCTCAAGAGACTTGTCCACGCCGAGGGCAATGTCACCGCTCTGCTCGTCGATGCTGGTCACGACGGCGCAGGAGCTGCCGTCAAAGCCAATGTCCGCGCGGTCATAGCCGATCTCGCGGACCGTGCGCCGGACGAGCTTGGGGATGTCCACATAACAGTTGGTCGTGATTTCGCCCATGACGTTCACGATGCCGGTCGTCGCCGTGACCTCGCAGGCGACGCGGCCGTTCGGGTCCTGCTCCAGAATCGCGTCCAGCACCGCGTCGGAGATCTGGTCGCAGATCTTGTCGGGATGTCCCTCCGTTACGGACTCGGAAGTAAACAGATGATGCGCCATTGTATATCAGATCCTTTCGATAGAAGATACAAAATCAAACTGCCCCGCCGGACGGCGGGGCAGGGAGAAACGATCCATCCTCATCTTTCGATGTTACACCGCCGGATTTGGCACCTTGCGCATACCGCAGGTTGCCGGGCTTCACAGGGCCGGTCCCTCCGCCACTCTTGATAAGGCATATCAAATTGTGTGTTTATCTTATAGCGGGCAGGCTTGTATGTCAAGCGGAAATCGAAAATTTTTTCAAAAAACGACACACTTCTTCAAAAACGGGAGAGGTTCATTTCGCCCAGAGCCAGCGCCAGAAGCGCTTCCACCACGGAAGCTTTTTCCCCGACGGGTCCGGCGCGGCGGGCGCGGGCGCCGGCGGGGGTGCCGGCCGCCGCACGGTGCGCCCGGCAAAATAGGCGTGCAGCGCCTCCTGGCTGACGCAGGGCGCGCCCTGCGGCTGCGCGCGGACATAGCCGCCGTCCGGCTGCATCAGCCAGGCCTTGCAGTTGTCGCGCCGCATATGATCGAGAATTGCGAGCAGCTCCTCGCGCACGTTCGGCGCGGTCGCCTCCGCGAACGCCTCGATGCGCCGCATGGTGTTGCGCTCCAGTAGGTCGCCGGAGCCGAAGAAAACGCGCTGCCGCGCATCCCGGCCAAAGACAAAGATGCGCTCGTGCTCCAGATAGCGGCCGATGATGCTGCGGATCGTGATATGCTCCGTGCGGCCGGGAACGCCGGGCTTGAGGCAGCAGATGCCGCGCACGAAGAGCTCGATCTCGCACCCGGCCTCCGACGCCAGCACGAGATGGCGCATCACGTCCGCGTCGTTCATGGAGTTGACCTTGACGGCGATATAGCCGCCGCTGCCCAGCGCCGCCTGCTCGTCGATCATCGCGATGAGCCGCGGCTTGAAGCCCTCCGGCGCGACCCAGAGCGCCTCCGTCTCCGGCGTGGTCTCGCCCCTGGCGAGCGCGCGGAACACCTTCGCCGCGTCGCGCCCGATGGCAGGATCGGATGTGAGCATCATGAGATCGGTGTATTGCTCCGCCGTCGTCTCGTTGTAGTTGCCGGTGCCCACCTGTGTGTAGTATTGGATGCCGCCGGACGCGCGCCGCGTGATGAGGCAGAGCTTCGCGTGGACCTTATAATCGGTGAGTCCATAGAGGATCGTGCAGCCGGACTCCTCCAGCATGCGGGAATAGTCGATGTTGTTCTGCTCGTCGAAGCGGGCGCGCAGCTCCAGCACGCACACGACGCGCTTGCCGTGCTGCGCGGCGTAGCTGAGCGCCGCTGCGATGCGGCTGCTGCCCGCGAGCCGGTAGAGCGTGATCTGAACGGAGGTCACGTTCGGATCGTCCGCCGCCTCGTAGAGCAGATCGACAAACGGGTCGATGCTCTGATACGGCAGGGCGATCAGCAGATCGTGCCGCGCGAGGTAGGCGAGATAGTCGCCCTTTTTGAGCGCGACGTTTTTGGCCGGGGCGGGAAGCTGCGCGCGCAGACCGTCCAGCGCCATGCCGCGCCCCAGCGCGGGGACAAAGCTGAGATCCAGCGGAATTGCGCTTTGAAACACCCGGTTTTTCGGCAGCTCCAGCTGCGCGCGCACCAGCTCCAGCAGCCGCTTGGACGCGCCGGCGGAAATCTGCGCGCGCACGGGCTCCAGCCGGCGGCGGCGGCGCAGCAGCCGCTCCATCACGGCGCGAAAATCCGCGTCGCAGTCGTCCATCACGTCTCCGGCGTCGATCTCGGCGTTGCGCGTCACGCGCAGCAGCGCCGTCTCCTCCACGCGCTGCTTGGGAAAGAGCATGTGCGAAAAATAGCGCACCAGCTCCGCCGTCAGCAGGAGCTTCTGCACGCCGTCGGACGAAAACACGAAGTATTTCGGCAGCCGCGTGATCGGGATCAGGCCGACGGCGCTGTCCCGCCCGCGGCCGAGCAGCGCGACGACGTACTGCTCCTTGTTGCGCAAAAACGGCAGCGGCTTGCTGCGCGGGATGATCTGGGGACTCAGGAGCGGGCGCAGCTCTTCGAAGCGGCGCCTGGCGAGCGTCTTGTCGTCCTTGTCGAGCCGTGCGAAATCCAGCAGCTCCACGCCCCGCGCGCGCAGCGCCTCGCGCACCTCGCCATAGAGCCGCTCCAGCAGCGGCTGCTGCGCGGCGGTCTCGCGGGCGATGCGGTCGAGCTGCTCGCGCGGCGTGAGCCCGGTGAGCGGCTCGCACTTCCACGGGCGAAGCTGCGCGCGGTCGGTCAGGCCGCCGACGCGCACCATGTAGAATTCATCCAGATTCGAGCAGTAGATCGAGAGGAACTTCAGCCGCTCATACGGCGGCAGCTGCGTATCCGCCGCCTCCAGCAGCACGCGGCGGTCAAACGCCAGCCAGCTCAGCTCGCGCGGCAGAAACAGCGGCGTGTAGGCCGGGTCCGGTGCCGCGGGGGAAAACAGCCCCGCCGTGTCCTGCTCCGCCATCCGCCGCAGCGCCTCCGCGCCCGGCAGTACCGTTGTCGCGGCCATCGTGTCGCCTCCTCTTCCTCGAATACAGACACATTATAGCGGAAACTGTGCAACTTTACAATCCCCCCGTTGACACTGGGAAAACGGACGGTTATAATTGTAACATATGAATTTGCTTGCAGGAGGCGACCCATTGTGGATCAATATCGCGTACTCGAAATCAAGGAGAGCGTGTTCGAATCGAACGACCGCGAGGCGGAAAAGCTCCGCGCGGAGCTGAAGCGGGAAAAGACGTTTCTGCTCAATCTCATGTCCTCGCCCGGCTCGGGAAAGACCACGACGCTGATGGCTACAATCGCGGCGCTGAAGGACGAGCTGCGCATCGGCGTCATGGAGGCGGATATCGACTCCGACGTGGACGCCGCGACGATCTCCACCAGCGGCGCGAAGGTCATTCAGCTGCACACCGGCGGCATGTGCCATCTCGACGCGGGCATGACCCGGCAGGGGCTGGAGGGCCTCGGCACGGAGAATGTGGACCTTGCGATTCTGGAGAATATCGGGAATCTCGTCTGCCCGGCGGAGTTTGACACCGGCGCTGTGAAAAACGCCATGATCCTCTCCGTGCCGGAGGGGGACGACAAGCCCCTGAAGTATCCGCTCATGTTCTCCATCTGCGACGTGCTGCTCGTGAACAAGATCGACGTCGCGCCGTATTTCAACTTCGATCTCGATCTGTGCATCGAGCGCGTGCACAAGCTGAACCCGGACATGAAGGTGTTCCCGATCTCCGCGCTCAAACGCGAGGGCCTGGAGCCCTGGACAGACTGGCTGCGCGAACAGGTAAAGGCGTGGCAGGCGTAAGCATCAGCCGCACGGCGAACCGCCGTGCGGCTGATGCTTCTGTCGGCAAACGAAGTTTGCCGACAGGGGGATTGTCAAAGAAGCCCTCGGCAGAGTTCGCGCCCGGAGGCGCGAATAGAATTACAATCATTTTTGCCCCGAGGCTTCGCCGTGGGGCAAAAATACTTCTCGCGGAATGGATTGCCTCATATTGCGAATCGCATTCGTAAACGAGGGCAATCCATGCAGTGCAATCCTTTTTCTGTCGAAAAACTCGTTTTTCGACAGACATTATTGCGGGCGGTAATCGATGGCCATGTAGCGCATGTCGAACAGGTCCAGAAAGGCGGCGCGCGCGCCGTACAGCGTCTGGATGTTCTCCGGCGTGAGCATGGCGTCGGGCGCGCCCTGCTCGATGGCGCCGTGGTGCACCAGCACGATCTCATCGGCCAGGTAGAGCGCGTGGTTCGGCTCATGGAGCGTCACAAGGAAGGTGGTCCCGCTCTGCGCGTTGATCTCCCGGATGGTGTTGAGGATGCGGACCTGGTTGCCGATGTCCAGATAGGTCGTCGGCTCGTCCATGAGAATCACGGGGCAGGTCTGCGCGAGGGCGCGGGCGATGAGCACCAGCTGCTTTTCGCCGCCGGAGAGCGCGGAGAATGGGCGGCGCCGCAGGCGCTCCAGCCCCATTCGCTCGATCGTCTGATCCACGACGGCCAGATCCGCTTTCCGCGGCAGATAGGCCACGTGCGGCGCGCGGCCCCAGAGGATCATGTGCTCCACGGTGTAGTCGAAGCTCGGCGCGGAAAACTGCGGCACCGTGGCAATCGTGCGCGCCAACTCCCGGTGCGAAATGGCGGAGAGCGCCCGCCCGCCGACGAACACCTCCCCGCTGACGGGCCGCAGCAGGCGGTTCAAAACGGACAGCAGGGTCGTCTTCCCGCTGCCGTTCGGGCCGAGCAGCGCCGTGATCCCGCCCTGCGGGATGCGCAGCTCGGCATGCGAGATGACCGGACGCTTCGGGTCGTACGCAATGGTGACGTCGTGGTATTCGATCAGTTCCATCCGATGCTCCTTGCTTTTCTCAGAAGTACAACAAAAAACGGCGCGCCGAGAAAGGTCGTGAAGATTCCGACGGGGATCTCAAAGGTGAACAGCGTGCGCGCGAGCGTATCCACCGCGGTCAGGTAGGCCGCGCCGAGCGACATGGACAGCGGGATCAGCCGCCGGTGGTCGGCGCCGAACAGCATGCGGCAGATGTGCGGGATCATGAGACCGACGAGACTGAGGATCCCGGAGACCGAGACCGACGCGGACGCCAGCAGCGTCGCGGAAAGCAGCACGGCGCCGCGCAGCAGGCGCGGGTCCGCGCCGAGCATCCTGGCCTCGCCGTCGCCGAGGGAGAGGATGTTCATCCGCCAGCGCAGCAGATACACTGCGGCGAGACCGACCAGCAGCAGGGGCAGGGCGGACAGAAGCTTTTCCCACGTCGTGGTGTAAAAGCCGCCCATCGTCCAGAACACCAGCCCCTGCAGCTTGAGCGGATCGACGACAAGCTGCACGGCCGACAGCGCGGCTGTGCAGACCGCGGAGACGATGATGCCGGCGAGGATCAGTGAGAGGATCGGCGCGCTGCCGCGCTGCCCGGCGATGAGATAGCAGGCGAGGATGCTCGCGCTCGCGAACAAAAACGCCGAGAGCTGCAGCGGGAGCAACGAAAACGCCATGCTCAGCGCCGCGCCAAGCGCCGCGCCCGAGGACACGCCCAGCGTGTACGGCTCCACAAGCGGGTTTCTCATCACGGACTGAAACGCGGCGCCCGAGGCGGACAGCGACGCGCCCACCAGCAGGGACAGCAGCACCCGCGGCAGGCGCACGTCCAGGAGCACGGTCATGGCGCCGGGTTCCACGGCGGGGCCGAAAATCGTGCGTCCCATGAGCCGCTGGAGTATGGCGTCCAGGATCGCGGCGGGCGCCAGGCGATATGCGCCGACGCACAGGGCCAGCAAAAAAACCGGCAGCGGCAGCAGATAACACACGAGGACCCGACCGCGCCCCGGCGCGGTCGGGTCCCCGGCACGGGCGCGATCAGTCCGCGGTCTTGCCATAGAGCGTTGTCATCATGTCGGCGAGGAAGACGTCCATGTCCTGCCCGGCAAACAGATCGGGGTAGACGCACTTGGCGAAGTACTGCACGGCGTAGACGTATTTGACCGTCCACAGATCGGAATAGAACGTTTTGTCGTCCGGAATCTCAAACACGCGCCGCTCCCGAATCGCCGTGATGTTCGCCCACTGGCTGTCGTCGAGATAGTCCTGCGGGTCGAGATCGGCGATGTTCCACATCAGGATGGACGCGGGGTCCCACTGGACGACGTCCTCCATCCTGGCGACAAAGTGCTCCTCGTCGATGCCTGCCGCGCAGTCGGTGATGCCGCAGAGCTGGAGCATGCTGTGGCCCGTGCTGGCCGCACCCGCCAGGTCCAGCCTGGACGCGCCCCAGACGAAAATGCCGGTCTTTCGATCCGCCTCGTCGAGGGTGGACACCTGCGCGTCAATCTCGTCGAGGACGCCCTGCGTCCAGCGGATCAGCTCTTCGCCGCGCGGCTCCTTGCCGACGACGGCGGCGAGCATGCGCATTTTGTCAAACACTTCGTCGAAGCTGTTGACCTGGATCCCGACGACGGGAATGCCGTTGCTCTCCAGCGCGGAGATCTTCTCATCGTCCTGCGCCCAGATGATGACGACGTCCGGCTGCAGGCGGATGATCTCCTCCAGGTTCCCGTCCACGGCGGGGATCTCCCTGGCCGCAATGCGCGCATCGAGCTGGGAGAGGACCCGGTAGGTGACATCGTTGGTGTACGTCCACTCGTCGATGCCGACGATGCGGTCGCCGCAGCCGAGCATCAGGAGATCGTTCAGCCCGCTGTTGAGCAGGCACACGATCCGCTCGGCCGGCCGCGCGAGCTCGACCGTGACGCCGCGGGAATCCGTCACGCGGATCGCTGCGGCGTCCGTCGGCGCGGCAGCGTCGCCGCCGCCAGCGCCGCAGCCGGCCAGACCGGCGAGCAGCGCCATACTCAGGCACAGGGCCAGGATCAGGGACAGACATTTTTTTGTACGCATGGGATGCGCCTCCTGTTTCTTTTGGAATTTCATTTGCCATGATAGCATCCGGAAAAAGGGCGCACAAGCTCCGGAAGGGGATGCAATCTCGCATAAAAAAAGAGGGCGAATTTTGTGAAATTCGCTGACTTCTCTTGACTTTTTCGCCAAAGGGGGTACAATGAACCTGCGTCCGCCGGACGCGAGTTTTTTCTATAGGAGCACTGAGTATGAATCTCAATCCATTCCTTGATATTTCCCCCGAGGTGCGCGCGGCGCTCGCGGCGGGCAAACCCGTCGTGGCGCTGGAGAGCACCATCATTTCCCACGGAATGCCGTATCCGAAGAATGTGGAGACGGCGCTGCTCGTGGAGCGGACGGTGCGCGAGAGCGGCGCCGTGCCCGCGACCATCGCCATCCTCGGCGGCCGGCTCAAGGCCGGCCTCTCGCCGGAGGAGATCGAATATCTCGGCAGGACGGGCCGGGGCGTGGCCAAGGTCTCGCGCCGGGACCTGCCCATCATCGTCGCGCGCGGCGCGGACGGGGCCACGACCGTTGCCACCACGATGCTCATCGCGCACATGGCGGGCATCTCCGTCTTTGCCACGGGCGGCATCGGCGGCGTGCACCGCGGCGCGGAGACGACGATGGACATCTCCGCCGACCTGGAGGAGCTGGCGCAGACGCCGGTGCTGGTCGTGTGCGCGGGCGCGAAGGCGATTCTCGATCTCGGCCTGACGCTGGAGTATCTGGAGACGAAGGGCGTGCCCGTCATCGGCTACGGCACGGCGGAGCTGCCCGCGTTCTATACGCGCGAGAGCGGTCTCGCGGTTGACGCGCGCGCCGACGCGCCGGAGGAGCTTGCCGCGATGTTCCGCGCCCAGCGCGGCATGGGACTCAAGACCGGCATGCTCGTCACGAATCCGATCCCGGCGGCGTTCGCCATGGACAAAGCCGCCGTTGACGCCGCCATCGAGCAGGCGCTCGCCGAGGCGAAGGCGCAGGGCGTTCACGGCAAGGAGACGACGCCGTTCCTGCTCGCGCGCGTGGTGGAACTCACCGGCGGCGAGAGCCTGGAGAGCAACATCCAGCTCGTGCTGAACAATGCGCGGCTCGCGTCCCAAACGGCCGCCGCGCTCGCCGCGGAGGCTTGACAACCGAAGTGCGCCGCCTTATAATGACGGCATGAGGTGAAGCGAGATGAACAACGAAGAGAAGATCCTTGCACTGCTGGAAAGCATGCAGGATGATGTCGGCGGCATCAAAGGTGAAATTGCCGACATGAAGGGTGAAATCACCGGTATCAAAGGCGAAATTGCTGATATGAAGGGCGAAATCACCGGCATCAAGGGTGAGATCACCGGCATCAAAGGCGAGATTGCCGACATGAAGGGTGAAATCACCGGCATCAAGGGCGAAATCGCTGACATGAAGGGTGAGATCACCGGCATCAAGGGCGAAATCGCTGACATGAAGGGCGAAATCACCGGCATCAAGGGCGAAATCGCTGACATGAAGGGTGAGATCACCGGCATCAAGGGCGAAATCACCGGCATGAAGGGTGAGATTGCCGACCTCAAGTCGGGCATGGCCAGGATGCAGGACGATATTGACAGCATCACAGAGATGCAGGAGGAGCACACGATTGCGCTGAATGAGCTGATCGACTGGACCGAGGAGGCCGCGGTGACGATCCGGGTTCCGTTTGCGCAGGTCGCGCCTCCGACGCCGGTCTGAGAATCGAACAAAAAACACCAGCCCCGCCGCTGCGTTCGCAGCGGCGGGGACTTTTTTTGGGCCTTTATTTTTTTGCGCGGAAGATCATCTTCGGCGTCTCGATGCTGGCCTTGGTGTTCTCGTTGACCGACTCGGTGAGGAACGAGTTGCCGCCGATGACGGAGTTTGCGCCGATGACGGTATCGCCGCCGAGGATGGAGGCGTTGGAGTAGATCGTCGCGTTGTCGCCGACGGTGGGGTGGCGCTTGCCGACGACATTGTGCCCCCCGCGCGGGGAAAGCGCGCCGAGCGTCACGCCCTGATAGAGCTTGACGTGGTTGCCGATGATCGTGGTCTCGCCGATGACGATGCCGGTGCCGTGGTCGATGAAGAAATACTCGCCGATGGTTGCGCCGGGGTTGATGTCGATGCCGGTCGCGCCGTGGGCGTACTCGGTCATGATGCGGGGGATGAGCGGCACGCCGCTCTGATACAGCTCGTGCGCCACGCGGTAGACGAAGATGGCGTAAAGACCGGGATAGGAAAAGATGACCTCCTCCTTGCTGCCCGCGGCGGGGTCGCCCTCGTAGTTTGCGGCCACGTCCTTCATGAGCATGTTCTGAATCTGCGGCAGATGCTCAAAAAACTGTACGATGGTCTCGTCCGTGCGCGCGTCCAGCTCGGCGGGATCGGTCATGGTATTGGAAAACGCCAGATGCACCTGCTCGCGCAGATCGGTGAGAATATCGCCCAGCAGATATTCCACATACGTCTCGGCGGTGACCTGCGAGACCGTCGCGCCGCCGAAGTAGGCGGGGAAGAACACCTTTTGCAGGTTTTCGATGATCTTGATGACGGTGTTGCGGTTCGGCAGATGCAGATGGTCGCTGTACATGGGGACCTCGGCGTTGTCGTAGTTGTAGGAAATCTGCGCGGCGACGTTTCGCAGCAGTCCTTTCTGGATCATGGTGATACGCTCCTTTTTGACAAAATAAAAGCAGGAAGCTGCTCAGCACTTCCTGCTTATGATAGACACGTGATTTCGGGCGCGCAAGGCCGCCCCGGACAGCAGAAAGTCAGCTTATTCGGGCACGACAACAACAGACGCAAGCATTTGCGCCCGAGAAGCTGACGGTTCCGAAAACAAACATTCTGCCGGCTCTCCTTCCTGAGGGTTATAACAGATATAACATGTTATGCGGCGCTTGTCAAGTATGTGCATCGTCAGGGCGGACCTTCACGAAGGGCGCTTCTAAACATTCCGCTTTGGATTGGAGGTCAAACCCAAAATATAATCGACGGATACGGAATACAGCGCAGACAGGCCGATCAAAACCGCGGTGGGGATGTCGCGCTGGCCGAGCTCGTAATTGCTGTAGACCTGCTGGGAGCAGTTCAGGATTGCCGCGACATCCCGCTGTTTAAGATCGTGGTCCTCCCGAAGATCACGAATACGCGTATACACGGCATCACCCCCAAGCGTTTTTATGATACCATACTGCATTTTGTTGTATTGACTTATACCGCAAATTGCGGTATAATCGAAAAACAAAAAGGAAAGTGAGGATGCCGTGTGGAACGAGACGCTACGATTCTATATTTGAAAAATGTGTTGGATTTGGAAACGGCGAAGAATAAAATAGCCAGAATGTACCGCAGAGATGAGCGGGACTATCAGAAAAAAACAAGGGAAATTGAGGCGGAACGAAAAAAGATACCGAGGAAGTTGAATGAAGCATATGTCCCCAGATCGCCATATAGGGAATCCTGGGTGCCGTGGGTTCTGTTGAGCACCGCATTTTTTGTCATGGGTGTTTTTATCATCAAAAAATATCAGACCTATTTTATTTCGTTTTTCTCAATATGGTGGGGAATCTTTTTTCTCGGTCGCGCACTTGGAAAGATATCCTATAATGTTGGTGAAAAAAGAGCATATAAGATTCGCTGCCGCCCTGAAAATGTTCAAAAGGTGCGCCAGGAAAACCAGGCGCACAATCAAATGGTAGACGATATGAAAACCGCCAATCAGGAAAAACAGATGGCAGTGCAAAATCAGTGGATGGATACGAAAGAGCAATATCTGGAAGGACATCAAAGGGTTCAGGAGTTGTTATCTGATTTCTATGGAATGAATCTCATTCCGAATCGTTATCGGAGCAATCTTGCCGCAATTTACTACATCTATGACTGGATGTCCTCAACGCAGGACACGCTTAGCGACGTGCTTGCGCGCACGCAATTTGAAGAGGGCATCCAGCGCGTGGAGGCAAAAATGGATCAGGTCATAGGAAACCTTGAGGATGTTTTGTATGAAACCAGATGCGTGGGGGCGAACCTTCAGACGGTAATCAGCAAGAACACAAAAATGCTTCAATACCTACAGGCGGCAGAGCAAAATACGGCCGCAGGAGCTGAATACGCACGGCTCGCTGCCAACTACAGCAGGGCAAACGCCTTTTTCGCCGCGGCAAACTATTTGAAGTAATCGGCTATGCGGTACAGGATCGTATGGAAGCACAGAGGGGTGCTGGAAGCGCGGCGTGACTGTTTTTTGGATTGTATCCGACAGCAGATTCGGGGGTACACGCCGTGTTTTGGGCGCGCCGTGCAGGTGCGCCGCTAGAGAAAAGCAGGATCGCTGCAAGAAAATGCTGCAGCGATCCTGCTTCTGTTTGCTAGGGGCGAAAGCCGCCGGCGCGGGCGGCGGGGGTGCGCTCAGCGCTTTTTCTTTGGCAGGGGGACGATGGTGCCGTCCGCGCGCTCGATGCGGATGCTCTCGAGCGTCTCAATCGTGCCGCGGCGCCATTCGGCGAGATACTCCTCGCGCAGCGCCTGCCGCTCAATTTGCTCCGCCTCGGTCAGCTCCCGCTCGCGGGATATGCGCGTCAGCTCGCTGATGCGCGCCTTTTTTTCATCGGTCATGGCAAGGACTCCTTAATTTTTCAGGCTGTGCAGCGGCGCGGGGACGCGCCCGCCGCGGGCGATAAAGTCCGCCGCGCTGCACGGATTCACCGGCATGATCGGAGCGCTGCCGAGCAGGCCGCCGAAATCCACGCGCTCGCCCACGGTCTTTCCCGGCGCGGGGATGATGCGCACGGCGGTGGTCTTGTTGTTCACCATGCCGATGGCGCACTCGTCCGCGATGATGGCGGAGATGGTCTCGGCCGGCGTGTCGCCGGGGACGGCGATCATGTCCAGCCCCACGGAGCACACGCAGGTCATGGCCTCCAGCTTCTCGATGGTGAGCCGGCCCGCCTCCGCCGCGGCGATCATGCCCGCGTCCTCGCTGACGGGGATGAACGCGCCGGAGAGCCCGCCCACATGCGAGGAGGCCATCACGCCGCCTTTTTTCACCGCGTCGTTGAGCAGAGCGAGCGCCGCCGTCGTGCCCGGCGCGCCGACGGACGCCAGCCCCATCTCCTCGAGGATGGCGGCCACACTGTCGCCCACCGCGGGGGTGGGGGCGAGGGAGAGATCGACGATGCCGAACGGCACGCCCAGCCGCGCGGCGGCCTCCTGCGCGACGAGCTGGCCCATGCGCGTGATGCGAAAGGCCGTTTTCTTGATCGTCTCGGCCACGACGTCGAAGGGTTCTCCGCGCACGGCTTTCAGCGCGTGCTCGACCACGCCCGGCCCAGAGACGCCGACGTGAATCTCGCACTCCGGCTCGCCCACGCCGTGGAACGCGCCCGCCATGAAGGGGTTGTCCTCCACGGCGTTGGAGAACACGACGAGCTTGGCGCAGGCCATGCCGCCATTGTCGGCGGTCAGCGCGGCGGCGCGCTTGACGACGCGCCCCATTTCGGCGACGGCGTCCATGTTGATCCCCGCGCGCGTCGAGCCGACGTTCACGCTCGCGCAGACGAGATTCGTCTCGGCGAGGGCCTCCGGGATGGAGCGGATGAGCGCGCGGTCGGCCTCCGTCATGCCCTTATGCACCAGCGCGGAAAAGCCGCCGAGAAAGTTCACGCCGATCTCGCGCGCGGCGCGGTCAAGCGCCTTTGCGTAGGGCGTGTCATCCCGCGCGCCGCTCGCCGCCGCGACGAGCGCGATGGGCGTGACGCTCACGCGCTTGTTCACGATGGGGATGCCGAACTCCGCCTCGATCTCCTCGCCGGTGCGCACGAGCGCGCCCGCGAGCCGGCAGATTTTATCATAGATTTTCGTGCAGCTCCGGTCCATGTCCGTATCCGCGCAGTCGAGCAGGGACACGCCCATGGTAATGGTGCGGATGTCCAGATGCTGCTGGTCGAACATCTCGATGGTCTGAAGGATTTCGTTTCGTTGAAACATGGAAGGCCTCCGTTAAATGCGGTGCATGGCGTTGAAGACCTCCTCGCGCTGCGCGCGAATCTGCAGCCCGCGCTCGGCGCCGGCGGCCTCCAATGCGCGCGAGAGCGCCGCGAAGGGCACGTTGATGCCGGAAAGGTCCACCAGCATAATCATGGTGAAATACTCCTGCAGCACGGTCTGGCTGATGTCCAGCACGTTCACGCCGTGTCTTGCGAGGATCTCCGTGACGGCGGCGATGATGCCGACGCGGTCTTTTCCGATGACGGTGACAATGGCTCGCATGGTTGCGCCTCCTGCGTTACATGGTGTCCAGCTTATCGAGCGGGCGCTCGAAGGCGGGGATGAAGTGCTCGATGAAATATTGCACCTCCGGCAGATCGAACGCATCCAGAATGGCGCGAATCTGCTGCTCGGCGACGCAAAACTCATTGTTGCCGGTCTTGTGCTCCTCAATGCATTTGATATAGGCGCTCATCTTGTCCGCCGCCTTGATGAGGGCGTACTGCTCGCTGGCGCGATCCTCGGTGAGCACGTCGGCGTAGGCGCCGCGCAGCTCCTCCGGCAGCATGGCGATGAGCTTTTTCACCGCGAGCTGCTCCACGGCCTGATACGCCTCCGTGATCCCGCCGTCGTGATATTTGATCGGCGTCGGCAGGTCGCCGGTGAAGATTTCGCTCGCGTCGTGATAAAGCGCCGCCGTCGCGAGCGCGTCCACGTCGCACGGCTGGCCGAACACGTCCCGCCGGATGACGCCCAGCGCGTGCGCGATGACGGCCACCATATGACTGTGCTCCTGCACGTTTTCCGGCAGGGAATTGCGCATCAGTCCCCAGCGGCCAATGTACCGCATGCGGGAGATGAGCGCGAAAAAGCTGGAATCGGACATGAAAAAGCGCTCCTTTCAGAGATGCATTTTATTTTATCATGCCGCGCGGTGAATGTAAACCACGAAAAAGTGTTGCAATCTCAGCGCTTCAATGCTAAAATACACCTTTGTGCAACAATGATTGAAAGAGTGATACCAATGGACAAGCTGAGAAATATCGCGATCATCGCCCACGTGGACCACGGCAAGACGACGCTGGTGGACGAAATGCTCAAGCAGGGCGGCGTGTACCGCGAAAATCAGGAGGTCGTGGACCGCGTCATGGACTCGAACGATCTCGAGCGCGAGCGCGGCATCACGATCCTCGCGAAAAACACCGCCGTGCGCTACGGCGACACGAAGATCAACATCGTGGACACGCCGGGCCACGCCGATTTCGGCGGCGAGGTGGAGCGCGTTTTGAAGATGGTCAATGGCGTGCTGCTGCTCGTGGACGCGGCCGAGGGCCCCATGCCGCAGACGCGGTTCGTGCTCTCAAAGGCGCTGGAGCTGGGCCACCGCGTGATCGTGGTCGTGAACAAGATCGACCGCCCCGACCAGCGCGTGCACGAGGTTGTGGACGAGGTGCTGGAGCTGCTGATGGACCTGAACGCCACGGACGAGCAGCTCGATTCGCCGATGCTGTTCTGCTCCGGCCGGCAGGGCACGGCGTCCTATTCGCCGGAGGCCGCGGGCACCGACCTGCGCCCGCTCTTTGACACCATCCTCGACTATATCCCCGCGCCGGAGATGGATGTGGACGCGCCGTTTCAGATGCTGGTGTCCTCCATTGATTATAATGAGTTCGTCGGGCGCATCGCCATCGGCCGCATCGAGCGCGGCGTGATCCGCCAGAATCAGGAAATCGCCGTGTGCAACTATCACGACCCGGACGCGCCCGCGAAAAAGGCGAAGGCCGTGAGCATGTATCAGTTCGAGGGATTGAGCCGCGCGCCCGTGACGGAGGCGTCGGCGGGCAACATCATCGCGCTCTCCGGCATCGGCGACATCACCATCGGCGACACGATCTGCGCGCCGGAGCGCGTGGAGCCGATCGAGTTTGTGAAGATCAGCGCCCCGACACTGGAGATGACGTTTTCCGTCAACGACGGGCCGTTCGCCGGGCGCGAGGGCAAGTTCGTCACGAGCCGTCAGATTCGTGAGCGGCTGTTTCGCGAGACGCTCAAGGACGTGTCCCTGCGCGTGAGCGAGATCGAGAACGCGACGGACTCCTTCAACGTCGCCGGGCGCGGCGAAATGTCGCTGTCCATCCTCATCGAGACGATGCGCCGCGAGGGGTATGAGTTTCAGGTGTCGCCCCCGCGCGTGCTGTATCAGACCATCGACGGCAAAAAGTGCGAGCCGGTCGAGCGGCTGGTGGCCGACGTGCCGACCGAGGCCGTCGGCGCGGTGATCGAAAAGGTGTCGAGCCGCAGGGGCGAGCTGCAGGAGATGCTCCCCGTCGGCAAGCGGACGCGGCTGGAATTTCTCGTCCCGTCGCGCGGGCTGTTCGGCTACCGCAACGAATTTCTGACCGACACGAAGGGCGAGGGCATCATGGCCTCGGTGTTCGACTCCTACGCGCCGTATAAGGGCGACCTGCAGCGCCGCAGCACCGGCTCGCTCGTTGCGTTCGAGACCGGCGAGAGCGTCACCTACGGGCTTTTCAACGCGCAGGAGCGCGGGCAGCTCTTCATCGGGCCGGGCGTGCCGGTCTATGCGGGCATGGTTGTCGGCCAGTCGCCGAAGGCGGAGGACATCTCTGTGAACGTCTGCAAGAAAAAGCAGCTGACAAACATGCGTGCTGCGGGCAGCGACGAGGCGCTGCGCCTCGTGCCGCCGCGCCAGCTGAGTCTGGAGCAGTGCATGGAGTTTCTCGCCGACGACGAGCTTTTGGAGGTCACGCCGAAGACGCTCCGCATCCGCAAGCGCATCCTCGACCATAGCCAGCGCATGAAAGCGCTCCACAGTGGGAAGTGAGGTTGACAAATCGGGCGCGGCCGCGTATAATAGGCACAGAAAGGGCGCTGCGACAAGCGGTTAGCCTTGCAAACGCATCTGAATGAGTCTCAGACTCGCAGAACCGTCACTTGGCCGAGTGGCGGTTCTGCCTTTTTATCCTTACGGTGACAACATATCCGAAGAGATGTAACGTAACGATAAGTGGCATTGGCCTCACCTCCCGCTCAGGAGATTGGCCGACCGCCTGCCGGTTGTCCAGCGTCCTTTCCCGTCCCTTGCGGGACAGGATGCATTCTACAAGAGTTTCCCTGTTTTGTCAATCCGGGTCTGGCCGGCCGTAAATTTTCCTTTACAAACCACGCGGCATGTGGTATCATACATTGGATTTCGCCCATGCGCCCGGATGCGGGGGATGCCGATTCGCTTCGGCGGCCTTTCGTCCCGCTTCTGCGCCATCGGGCAGACAGATGAAAGAAAGGATGAGTTCCCATGATTACGAAAGAACAGAAAACCGCCGTCATCGAGGCCAACAAGACTCACGAGGGCGACACCGGCTCGCCTGAGGTGCAGATCGCGATTCTCACCGAGCGCATCCGCCAGCTCACCGAGCACCTGAAGGTGCATCCGAACGACAAGCACAGCCGTCTCGGCATGTACAAGATGGTCGGCAAGCGCCGCCGTCTGCTCGACTATCTCGCGAAGACGGATATCGAGCGTTACCGCGCGATTATTGCAAAGCTGGGCATCCGCAAGTAAGGCGCGCCTGCTTTCCGAAGGGTATGAACGTCTGATTTCCGGGGGACAATTTTATATTGTTCCCCGGATTTTTCGTTTGTCAAGCCTGTGCACCCGGAGCGTTGGCGCTTCGTATTTGAATCTGCGCCCCCACGCGGGGACGCGGATTCAAGTGCGATGCTCCGACACTCTGAAATATAAGAAAGAAAAGGAGCAAACGTATGATTATCACCCACAAGGAGTTTCCCAACCACAAGCGGTTTGAGATCGAGTATGAGGGCCGCCCGCTGGTGATAGAGGTCGGCAAGCTTGCCGAGCTGTGCAACGCGGCGGTGCTCGTGCGCTACGGCGAGACGACCGTGCTCGTCACGTGCACGGCCTCGGCCCGCCCGAAGGACGGCATCGACTATTTCCCGCTCGCCGTGGACTTCAACGAGAAGCTCTACTCCGTCGGCCGCATCCCCGGCAGCTTCATGCGCCGCGAGGGCAAGCCCAGCCTGCCCGCCGTGCTGGCCAGCCGTCTCATCGACCGGCCGATGCGCCCGCTCTTTCCCAGCGACCTGCGCAACGACGTCGTCATCGCCTGCGAGGTGCTGAGCGTGGACCGCGACTGCTCGCCGGAGATCACCGCCATGATCGGCGCGAGCGCGGCCGTGAGCATCTCGGACGTGCCGTTCAACGGCCCCATCGCGGGCATCGTCCTCGGCTGGGACGGGGAGAAGTTCCTCTTCAACCCCACCAGGGCCGAGCGCGAGACCAACCGCATGACCACCACCATCGCCGCGACGCATCAGAAGATCGTCATGATCGAGTCCGAGGCCGATCAGGTGCCGGACGACGTGATGTATGAGGGCATCGTGCAGGCGCACGCGCACGTGCAGCCGGTGCTCGATCTCATCGACAGGATGGTCGCCGAGGTCGGCAAGCCGAAGTTTGAATATGAGCACGCCTCCTTCGACGAGGAGCTGTTCGAGCTGCTGTGCGCCAACGAGATGGCGGGCATGGAGCACTGCATGGACACGGACGACAAGAACGTCCGCGAGGCGCGCGTGAACGAGTGGATCGCCGCCGTGCAGGAGAAGTACGAGACCGAGCACCCGGACCTGATGCAGTTCATGGACGAGATTCTCTACAAGATGCAGAAGAAGGTCGTCAAAAAGTGGCTGCTCGCGGGCAAGCGTGTGGACGGCCGCAGGATGAACGAGATTCGTCCGCTCGCGAGCGAGGTCGGCGTGATCCCGCGCGTGCATGGCTCCGGCCTTTTCACCCGCGGCCAGACGCAGGTGCTCAGCATCGCGACGCTGGCGACGCTCAGCATGGCGCAGAAGATGGACACCATCTGGGAAGAGGAAGAAAAGCGCTTCATGCACCACTACAACATGCCGTCCTACTCCACGGGCGAGGCGCGCGCCAGCCGCAGCACCAGCCGCCGCGAGTACGGCCACGGCGCGCTCGTCGAGAAGGCGCTGCAGAGCGTCATCCCGCCGGTCGAGGAGTTCCCGTACGCCATCCGCGTGGTGTCCGAGGTGCTCTCGTCCAACGGCTCCACGTCGCAGGGCTCCATCTGCGGCAGCACGCTCGCGCTCATGGACGCCGGCGTCCCGCTGAAGGCGCCCGTCGCGGGCATCAGCTGCGGGCTCATCCAGGACGGCGACGATTTCACCACCTTCATTGACATCCAGGGCGTGGAGGACTTCCACGGCGAGATGGACTTCAAGGTCGCCGGCACGAAGGACGGCATCACCGCCATTCAGATGGACCTGAAGAATGACGGCCTCAAGCACGAGATCGTGAAGGAAGCCTTCGCCATCACGCACGAGGCGCGCCTCCAGATCCTCGACGAGGTCATGCTCAAGGCCATCCCCGAGCCGCGCAAGGAGCTCGCGAAGTCCGCGCCGAAGATGATCCAGATGAAGATCAACCCCGACAAAATTCGCGAGGTCATCGGCTCCGGCGGCAAGGTCATCCAGAAGATCTGCGCCGACACCGGCTGCAAGATCGACATCGACGACGACGGCAGCATCTTCATCGCCTCCGAGGATATTGAGGCCTGCCGCGCGGCCCGCACGACCATCGAGAACATCGTGTTCGAGCCGGAGGTCGGCGCGCTGTACTACGGCAAGGTCACGAACATCCGCAGCGAGTTCGGCGCGTGGGTCGAGCTGGCGCCGGGGAAGGACGGCCTCATCAAGATCAAGGACCTTGAATTCAAGCGCACCGAGAAGGTCGAGGACGTGCTGAAGATCGGCGACGAGACGTGGGTCAAGGTCATGAACGTGGACGACCGTGGCCGCGTGGACCTCTCCCGCAAGGACGCCATGCGCGAAAAGGGCCTGCTGTAAGCCGCAAAGCCCGGAATAAAAGCCTGCGCCCGCCTGGTCAAGAGACCGGGCGGGCGTGTTTGCTGCTTTGGGGCGATGGTTTTATTTTTGCATCAGCGGGGCGCCGGAGCTCCACGCTTTGCCGCAGATGTCGCCGACCGCGTAGTAATCGCTGCGCATCTGATCGAAGAGGAAGGTGTTGAGCTTGCCGCAGTCGATCTCTCCCTTTTCGTCCAGGACCCGCTCGTCGGCCATGACGTTCACGATCTCACCCAACACCCGCAGGCCGTAGGGCTGCTGCTGCATTTCCACGACCCTGCACTCCAGCGTCAGCGGATACTCGGTGATGACCGGCGCGTCCACGCGGGCGCTTTTCTGCGCGTGGAGCCCGGTGCGCGCAAATTTGTCCGCGAAGCTGCCGGCGCTGGCCGTGCCCATGAAGTCGGATTCCACCAGCGTATCGACGCCGGGGACGGACAGCGTGAACGCGCCCCTGGCCTTCAGATTCGCGACGGTCTTGTGGTCCTCGCCCAGATTGAGCGCCACCATGTTCTCCGCGCAGATCCCGCCCCACGCCATCGCCATGGCGTCTACGCTGTCGTCCTCGTTATAGGTGCCGATCATGTAGACGGGCATGGGGAACAGGAAGGGCTGAATCCCAAAGTCTTTCATCATGTTGATTACCTCCTGTTGTCCGCTGGAGCGGCCGGGCGCCCGCGCCCGTCCCCGCTCCGGTTTTTTTCTTCCGCGGCATTGGATTTTGCCTCTTGTATCTTTTGCACGCTTATGATACCATGGGAATGACAACAGGACAAGTACCAACATGAAAGTTAGGTACTTTCCGCGAGGTAAGCAATGAGCAAAAAGAAAATCTCCGAGGCCAATTTCAGCGACACGGGGTACAGCTATACGCTGTCGCTGATCGCCGGGAAATATAAGCCCATCATTCTCTACTGCCTGATGGAGTATGAGCCCGTCCGCTTCAACGAGATGCAGCGCTATCTGGGGAGGGTCGCGGACAAGACCCTGAGCCAGAATCTGAAGGACCTGGAGCGCGACGGATTGATCCACCGGGAGATGTACCCGGAGATTCCGCCGAAGGTGGAATATACCCTGACAGAGCGCGGGCAGTCCCTGGTCGCCGTGCTGGACAAGCTGTGCGACTGGGGGATCGAAAACCGGCCCTGACTGCGCGGCGTATCTGTCGAAAAACGAGTTTTTAGCCAGAATCAAACCACCCGCCCGGCGTACTGCCGGGCGGGTGGTGTTTGGATTGTGGAGAACCGCTGCGGCGCGATTACCGGCCCCATGGGGCGCTTTGCTGCGGCGTCTGCGGCTCGGTCTGCGTCTGCTGCTGGGAGGCGACGGTATCCTCGTCCGCCTCGTCGAGCGTGACGGTGACGGTCTGCGTCTCGCCGGCGCGGAAGAACGTGATGTCAATCGTGTCTCCCGGCGCGTAGCCGCGCAGCGCCGCGCGCACCGCCTCCACAGACGTGACCTGCTTGCCGTCCACGGCGGTGATGATATCGCCCACCTGCAGGCCGGCGTTCTGCGCGCAGCTGCCGTCCTTGAGCGAGAGGATATACACGCCCTCGACCATGTTGTAATACTGCGCGACGCTGGCCGGAATGGGTCTGGCGTTGGTGATGCCAAGCTGCACCTTATTCACAACGAACCCGTTTTCCATCAGCTCGTTCGCGATGCTGACCGCGTCGTTCACCGGGATGGCGAAGCCGAGCCCTTCCACGCCCTCGGAGCTGTATTTTGCCGTGACGACGCCGATGACCTGCCCGGCGGCGTTATACACCGGGCCGCCGGAGTTGCCCTCATTCACGGCCGCGTCGATCTGGAACATGTTGATCGGCACGCTACTCTCGTCGGTGGTGATGGTGCGGTCCAGCGCGCTGACGTGGCCGGTCGTCATGGTGAACTCCAGCTCGCCGAGCGGATTGCCGACGGCGTAGACCGTGTCGCCCACGGATATGCCGCTGCTGTCCCCAAAGGTGACGGGCGTGAGACCGTCGGCGTCGATCTTCAGCACGGCAATGTCGTTGTTCGCGTCATAGCCCACGATCTTCGCGGTGTAGGTCGTGCCGTCATAGGTCATGACGGTGACCGCATAGCCATACTGCGCGGCGTAGGAGATGACGTGGTAGTTCGTGAGGATATAGCCGTCCGTCGTGGTGATGAAGCCGGTGCCGGTGACGGCGGAGGAGCTGGTCTGGCCGAAGATGTTCTGCACGGTCACCTCGGTCGAGATGCCGACGACCTGCTGGCATGCCTCGGCGTAGATTTCGCTCGCAGTCATGGCGCCGCTGGTGCTGACCGGCTCGGTCGTGAGCGCGCCGGAGGCGTCGCCGCCGCTTGCGTCGTCGCTCGTCTGGACCTGCGCGGCGGACGCCGGCTCGCTTGTCCGGGTCATGCGGCTGGTCACCGCGCCGCCCGCGGCGCCGCCCAGCACCGCGCACGCGAGACACAGGCACGCCACGCGCCAGAAACCGCCCTTTTTGCCTCCGGAGGGCTTCTCCTTTTTCCGCGGCGGCGCATAGTAGCGCGGCGGCACCTCGGCGGCGTCCGCCTGCGGCTGAAAGTTCGCGTCCGTGTAGGAGCGGTCGTCCGTGTCCGCCTGCTCCGGGTGGACGATGCGGTAGGTGCCGTCGTCGTCAAACACGGTGTCGTGCACGATCGGGGACTCCGATTCCGGCTCTGTGCCGGGGGTATATTCGTCGTTCATAGGATGATCTCCTTTTGATTGGTTTTTACAGGTATGATTGTATTCCGCGGATGTTTCCATTTGGTGAACAAATATCGAAAAAAAATCAAATAAATCCCGAAGTGTTTGTGAATGGATGGGGCGCATTGAAAATTGACAAGGAAACAGGGATGTGATACAATTATAAATCGTATAAATTGGGAAAATATCGTTAAAAAACAACGGACGGAGCAGACCTATGTGGATCGCAGATCAGTGGCAGGACTATGAATTGCTGGATTGCTCGCGCGGCGAAAAGCTGGAGCGCTGGGGAGACGTTACCCTCGTGCGGCCGGACCCGCAGGCGATTTGGCACACGCCGCGCCGCGATGCGCGCTGGCAGCACCCCGCGGGGCGATATACCCGCAGCGAGTCGGGCGGCGGAAGCTGGGACAAGGCGCGGCTTCCGGCGAGCTGGGACGTGCGCTACCGCGACCTGACGTTTCGCGTCAAGCCCATGAACTTCAAGCACACGGGGCTTTTTCCGGAGCAGGCCGTGAACTGGGATTATGCCGGCGCGAAGATTCGCGCGGCGGGGCGGCCCGTCTCGGTTTTGAATCTCTTCGCCTATACGGGAGCGGCCACGGCCGCGTGCGCGGCGGCGGGGGCGAGCGTCTGCCATGTGGACGCGGCGAAGGGCATGGTCGCGTGGGCGAAGGAGAACGCCGCGGCCTCCGGCGTGCTCGACCGGCCCATCCGCTGGATCGTGGACGACTGCGCGAAATTCGTCGAGCGGGAGATTCGGCGCGGCCGGCGGTATGACGCCGTCATCATGGACCCGCCGAGCTATGGACGCGGCCCCGGCGGCGAGGTCTGGAAGCTGGAGACGCATCTCTGGCCGTTTGTGGAGCTGGTTTCGGGCGTGCTGTCGGACGAGCCGCTGTTTGTGATTTTGAATTCCTACACCACGGGCCTGAGCCCCTCGGTGCTGACGTATCTGTGCGAGAGCATTTTCACCGCACGCTTCGGCGGCCGCAGCGAGTCGCGGGAGCTGGGCCTGCCGGTGACGGCGTCGGGCCTCGCGCTCCCCTGCGGCGCGGCGTGCCGGTGGGAGACAACCGATTGAACCCCGATTTGGAGAACCCTATGGAACCGATCATCAAAATCGAAAATCTGCATTATCTCTATCCCGGCGACGAGATCGAGACCCTGTGTGGGATCGACCTGGAACTGCATCCCGGCACATTCACGGCCGTGCTGGGGCGCAACGGCTCCGGCAAATCGACACTTGCCAAGCATCTCAACGCCATCCTCACGCCGACGGCGGGGCGCGTGCTCGTGTGCGGCATGGACACCGCGGACGAGTCGCAGCTGCTGCGGATTCGCGCGTCGGTGGGCATGGTGTTTCAAAACCCGGACAACCAGATCGTCGCGAACGTGGTGGAGGACGACGTGGCCTTCGCGCCGGAAAATCTCGGCGTGGAGCCGCAAGAGATTCGGCGGCGCGTGGATGCGGCGCTCAGGCAGGTGGGCATGTACGAGTTTCGGATGCACGCGCCGCACCTGCTCTCCGGCGGACAGAAGCAGCGCGTCGCCATCGCGGGCGTGATTGCCATGCAGCCGAAGTGCATCGTGCTCGACGAGCCGACGGCGATGCTCGATCCCTCCGGCCGGCGCGAGGTCGTGGAGACCGTGACGCGCCTCTGCCGCGAGCAGGGCATTACGGTCGTGCTCATCACGCATCATATGAATGAATGCGTCGGGGCCGACCGGCTCATCGTCATGTCAAACGGCATCATCGCGGCCGACGGCGCGCCGAAGGCGGTCTTTCAGCAGCGCGAGATGCTGGAGCGCGAGGGGCTGACCGTCCCCGTGACGACGGCGCTGCTGCAGGAGCTGCGCGCAGCGGGGATGGACGTTCCGACCGACGCGCTGGGCATCGACGAATGCGCCGGTCGCATCGCGGCGCGGATTTGAACACGAAAAAGGAACTGGATTTATGACGCCAATCGTTCGGGCGGAGGAACTCCGGCACGTCTACAGCGCCGGGACGCCCTTTGAAAAGGTCGCGATCGACCATATCAATCTGGATATCGAGGCCGGCCAGCTCATCGGCATCATCGGCCACACGGGCTCGGGCAAGAGCACGTTCATCCAGCACCTCAACGGTCTGCTGCGGCCGACGTCCGGCGCCGTGTACTTTGAGGGCGGGGACATCGCCCGCTCCAAGGAGGCCACGCGCGACGTGCGCTTTCAGGTCGGGCTGGTGTTTCAGTATCCGGAGTATCAGCTCTTTGAGGAGACGGTGTATCGCGACATCGCCTTCGGGCCGAAGAACATGAAGCTCCCGGAGGCGGAGGTTGACGCGCGCGTGTGGGAAGCGGCGCGCTTTGTCGGGCTGTCGGAGGACCTGCTGGAGCGCTCGCCGCTGGAGCTTTCCGGCGGACAGAAGCGGCGCATCGCCATCGCGGGCGTGATCGCCATGCGGCCGAAAATGCTCGTGCTCGACGAGCCGACGGCCGGGCTGGACCCCGCGGGCTGCCGGGAGATTCTGCGCAACATCACCGACTACCGGCGCGAGACCGGCTCGACCATCCTGCTCGTGACGCACAGCATGGACGACGCCGCGCGCATTGCCGACCGGCTCGTCGTGTTCCACAACGGCGGCGTCGCCTTTGACGGCACGCCCGCGGAGGTGTTCAGCCACACGCAGGCGCTGCTGGAGATTGGCCTCGACGTGCCGCAGGCGGCGCAGATCGCGCAGGCGCTGCGCGACCGCGGCGTCGCGCTGCCGGACGCAATCTATACGCCGGAGCAGCTGCGGGACGCCGTGCTCGCCGCGTGGAAGGGGGCGGGCGCATGCTGAGAGACATCACGCTCGGCCAGTACTTTCCCGGCGACAGCATCGCCCACCGGCTTGACGCCCGATGCAAGCTGATCCTGGTCGTGCTGTATATCGCGGCGCTCTTCACCGCGGTGAATTACGGCTCCTATGCGTTTATGATCGTGGTGACCGGCGCCATGATCGCCGTTTCACAAATTCCGCTGCGCGCCATCGTGCGCGGGCTCAAGCCCGTGCTCGTGATCGTGATCCTCACGGCGCTGCTGAATATGTTCTTCACGCAGGGAACACCCGTCGTGAAGCTCGGCGCGCTGACGATCACGCGCGAGGGGCTCATCCGCGCGGCGTTCATGGTGCTGCGCATCACAATGCTCATTGCGGGCACGTTCCTGCTGACCTATACCACGTCGCCCATCGCACTCACGGATGGGATGGAGATCCTCTTCGGGCCGCTGAAAAAGATTCGCGTGCCCGTGCACGAGATGGCCATGATGATGAGCATGGCGCTGCGCTTCATCCCCACGCTCATCGAGGAGACGGACAAGATCATGTCCGCGCAGAAGGCGCGCGGCGCGGATTTTGACACCGGGAGTCTCATCCAGCGCGCGAAGGCGCTGCTGCCGCTGCTGGTGCCGCTGTTCGTGTCGGCGTTTCGCCGGGCGGACGAGCTGGCCACCGCCATGGAAAGCCGCTGCTATCACGGCGACGAGGGGCGCACGCGCATGAAGCAGCTGCACTGGGCGGCGCGCGACACGCTCGCCATCCTCCTGGGCGCGGCGGTGTTCGCGGCGGTGCTGGTGATGAAGCATTTTGGACTATGAGAAACATCGCTTTACGATTGCAATACGACGGGACGCGCTACCACGGCTGGCAGGTGCAGAAGACGGAGATCACCGTGGCCGAGACGCTGGAAAAAGCGCTCTCGAAGGTGTGCGGCCACCCGGTGAAGGTCGTGGGCTGCGGGCGGACGGACGCGGGCGTGCACGCGCTGCGCTACTGCGCGAACTTCCGCACGGACTGCACGATCCCCGTGGACCGCGTGCCGCTGGCGGTGAACGCCCGCCTGCCGGGGGACATTGCTGTGACGGACGCCGTCGAGGCGCCGGCGGCGTTCAACGCCATCGGCTCGTGCATCCAGAAGGAATATCTCTACCGCATCCACAATTCGCGCATCCGCGACCCGTTTCTGGAGCACCGCGCGTGCTTTTATCCCGCGCCGCTGGATATCGGGCTGCTGCGCCGCGCCGGGCGCGCCTTTGAGGGCACGCACGACTTTGCCGCCGTGCGCAGCGTCGGCACCGAGACGAAAACCACCGTGCGCACCGTGTACTGGTGCCGCGCGGAGCAGACGGGGACGGAGATCACCATCGCCGTCTGCGCGGACGGGTTTCTGTATAATATGGTGCGCTCCATCGTCGGCACGATGGTCTACGCCTCCCACGGCAAGCTCACGCCGGAGGAGATTCCCGCCCTGCTCGCGGCGCGCGACCGCCGGCTCACCGGGCCGACGATGCCGCCGCAGGGGCTGTATCTCAACCGCGTGTGGTACGAGGGGGCCGTGGGAGAGATGATGGCAAGATGAAAATCGCTTGACGCGCGCAGAGGACACACTATGGACGAAAAGACGAACAATTCCAGACTGCGGCAGACGCTCCTTGTGGCGGCGGCCGTCCTCGCGGCGCTGGTGTTTGTGGTCGCGCTCGTGCGGCGCGGCGTCGCCGGCGGCGCGGGCGCGGCGTCCGAGACGCCGTTTCTGCTGGACAACAGCGCCGGACAGGTGTACGCTGTGTCAGACGGGCGCCTGGCCGTGGCCGCCAATAGCGGCGTGCAGCTCTTCGACGCGGACGGGAACACCGTGCTGCACGAGATCGTCTCACTCTCCGAGCCGGGGATCACCGCCGGGGACAGGCGCGTCGCCGCGTTCGATATCGGCGGCACGACGCTGCTCGTCGCGGATTTTGACGGGAACGTCGCGCGCGTCGAGCCTGCGGGCGCGATCATATCCGCGCGCATGAACGCGGATGGGGAGCTCGCCGTCGCCACCGAGGCGGCGGGCTACAAGGGCATGGTCACAGTGTATGACGAAAAGCTGACTGCCATCTATCAGTGGTATTCCGGCACGGGCTATGTGATGAACGCGGCTTTGTCCGACGCCGGGACGCTCGCGGTGCTCTGCGCCGACGCGGACGGCGCGAGCGTGCACCTGTTTTCGCTGGACAGCGAGGAGGAGCGCGGCGTCTTCCAGGCGGACGAGGAGCTGTTTGCCGATCTCTGCTGGCTGGACGGCGGCCACGTCGCCGCGCTGTCGCAGACGCGGCTTGTGCTGCTGGACGACAGGGGGCAGTCCACGGGGGAATACGCCTTTGACCGGCTGCACCTCTATGACTATTCCCGCGACGGGAGCGGGTTTTTCACGCTCGCGCTTTCGCAGTATCGTTCCAGCAGCGCGACGAAGCTCGTCACCATCTCGCCCTCCGGCGAGGTGCTGGGCGAGACGGAGCCGCCGGACGGGCTGGAGGGCGTATCCGCGTGCGGCAAGCAGGTGCTGGTGCAGCGCGGCGGGAAGCTCACGCTGTATAACCAGCAGCTGGAGGAGCTCCGCTCGGCGGAGACGGAGCTGCACGGCGTGGGCAGGGCGATTCTGCTGCAGCGCGGCAGGGCGCTGCTCCTTTCCGATGATTCCGCGCAGGTGGTCGAGCTGTAGACCCGCCGCGCGATTCCTGCTCGAAAAGGGCCGGGGCCTTTTTCGAAGATAAGAGAGAAGGCAGGGCAAACGATGATGAGTATGATATTGAGCATAATTTTTGTGGTGATCCTGCTGCTGGCCGCCTGGGGCGGCTATAAGCGCGGGCTGATCCTCAGCATCGCGCATCTGGCGGCGATTGTGGCGGCGCTGTATCTGGCGTGTCTGCTGTCCGCGGCGTTCTCCAACGAGATCGTCACGGGGCTGCAGCCCTTTGCCGAGGGCTATCTCGACCACCAGATCGACGAAGAGGTGATGCCGGAGCTGGGCCTGTCGGGCGAGCAGCTCTCCGTGGCGGACGCGGTCGCGCAGCATCCGGAGCTGGTCCCGGAATTCTGCGAGGCGACGTATCGCGCCGCGGGCATCTACGCCGGCCCGGCGCGGCAAATGGCGCAGGAGGCGCAGGATTATGCCGAGACGCAGTTCGTGTCGATCAACGCCGCGCTCGTGCAGGTGTTCTGCGAGCGCATTGCCTATGTCGGCGGCACGGTCGTTGCGTTCATCCTCATCCTCGTGCTGCTGCTGGGCATCGGGAACATCCCGAACCTGACGTTTCGCATCCCGGACCGCGAGCGGCTCGACGATATCGGCGGTGCGGTGGCGGGCTTCGTCGGCGGCATGGCCTACTGCGTGCTGCTGTGCTGGGTGCTGCAGTTTCTGGGCGCGCTCATCGGCAGAAACACCCTGGCGGACACTTTCCTCGCCAGATTCTTCCTGGCAATCGACATCCTGACGCTCGGCGTCGGAATCTGATCTTTTATTTATGACCGGTTTGACACATATTATTTAGCATCGGCAAATGACCCGCATGCGGCCGGAACGGGCCGCGCATGGCAAAAGGAGAACAACTTATGCAGCCTACCCTGTGTGCCCGCTGTGGCAAGAACATGGCGGTCGTCTTTATCACCCGCATTGAAAATAACGAATCGCGCAACGAGGGGCTCTGCCTCAAGTGTGCGCGCGAGCTGCACATCAAGCCCGTGGACGACGTGATCGAACGGATGGGACTCAGCGAGGAGGACCTCGACAGCATCTCCGGCGATATGATGGAGATGCTCCGCAGCGCCGAGGAGCTGCCCGATCTCACGGACGATGACGACAGCGAGAACGACGACGGCAAGACCGCGACCTTCCCGTTTCTGAACCGGCTGTTCGGCGGCAACCCCAACGCGATGCAGCCGGCCCAGGAGCCGAGCCGCGAGATGCCGCCGCGCGAGAACCGGGACGCGCAGCCCCAGCCGCGCAAGCACAAGTTTCTGGACAGCTACTGCATCGACCTCACCGCGCGCGCGGAGGAGGGGAAGCTCGACCATATGATCGGCCGGGCGGAGGAGCTGGAGCGCGTGCTCCAGATTCTCAACCGCCGGCAGAAGAACAACCCCTGTCTCATCGGCGAGCCCGGCGTCGGCAAAACGGCCATCGCCGAGGGGCTGGCGCAGCGCATCGCGTCCGGCGACGTGCCGTATAAGCTGCGCGACAAGCGCGTGTATCTGCTCGATCTCACGGCGCTCGTCGCGGGGACGCAGTTTCGCGGCCAGTTTGAGAGCCGCATGAAGGGGCTCATCGACGACATCCGCAAGGCGGGGAACATCATCCTCGTCATCGACGAGGTGCACAACATCGTCGGCGCGGGCGACGCCGAGGGCAGCATGAACGCCGCGAACATCCTCAAGCCCGCGCTCTCCCGCGGGGAGATTCAGGTCATCGGCGCGACGACGTTCACCGAGTACCGCAAGCACATCGAGAAGGACTCGGCGCTCGAGCGGCGCTTCCAGCCCGTCACGGTCACGGAGCCGTCGATCTCCGACAGCGTGGAGATTTTGAAGGGCATCCGCCGGTACTACGAGGACTACCACGACGTGACGATCTCGGACGAGATGTGCCGCGCCGCCGTGACGCTCAGCGAGCGGTATATCACCGACCGCTACCTGCCGGATAAGGCCATCGACCTCATCGACGAGGCGTGCTCGGACGTGAACCTGAAAAACGCCTCGCTCGTGCGCCGCAAGGAGATCGAAAAGGAGCTGGCGGACTATGACAAGGAGCGCGAGCTGCTGCTGCAGGACACGGAGAATGAGCACTTCGAGCGCATGGCGGAGCTGCGCAGCCGCTCGCTGCAGCTCTCGGATGAGCTGAACGCGCTCAAGGGCGCGGAGCGCCCCGCGCTCACGACGGAAAATCTCGCGCGCATCATCGAGCTGTGGACGAAGATTCCCGCCTCCAGCATCCGCGAGGATGAGTTTGAGCGGCTCGCCCAGCTGGGCGACCGTCTGCGCGCGCACATCGTCGGGCAGGACGCGGCGGTGGACGCCGTTTGCGCCGCCATCCGGCGCAGCCGCGTGGGACTGCAGGCCAAGCGCAAGCCCGTGAGCTTCATCTTCGTGGGCGGCACGGGCGTCGGCAAGACGGAGCTGGTCAAGCGCCTCGCGGCCGATCTCTTCGATTCGCCGGAGTCGCTCATCCGGCTGGATATGTCGGAGTTCATGGAGAAGTTCTCCGTCTCGCGGCTCATCGGCTCGCCGCCGGGCTACGTCGGCTACGACGAGGCCGGGCAGCTCACGGAGAAGATTCGCCGCAAACCGTATTCCGTCGTGCTCTTTGACGAGATCGAAAAGGCGCACCCGGATGTGCTGAACATCCTGCTGCAGATTCTTGACGACGGGCGCATCACCGATGCGCAGGGGCGCACCGTGAACTTTGAAAACACCGTCATCATCATGACGACGAACGCCGGCAGCAACCAAAAGACCGGGGCGCTGGGCTTTGGGCTCACGGCGAACGACCAGACCAGAGAGCGCGTCATGAAGGCGCTGAACGACTTCCTGCGCCCGGAATTTCTCAACCGCGTGGACGAGATCGTCTACTTCAACCGGCTCACGGAGGAAAACTTCCGCGCCATCGCCGCGCTCATGCTCACCGAGCTGCGCGACACCATGGCCGAGCGCGGCATGACGCTCGACTGGGACGAGACGGTCATCGACGCGCTGGTGAAAAAGAGCTTCAGCGAGGTCTATGGCGCGCGGAATCTCAGGCGCACCATCCAAAAGGACGTGGAGGACGCCATCGCCGCCGCCGTCGTCGAGCGGCGCGAGCACAGCGCCGCCGTGCAGTTGACGGCAGAGGGCGAGCATATCATCGTGACGCTGCAATAAGGAGAAAGCCTATGAAAGAACGCATCGAGATCATTTCCGGCGACATCACGCAGTCGGACGCGGATGCCATCGTGAACGCCGCCAACTGCTCGCTGCTGGGCGGCGGCGGGGTGGACGGCGCCATCCACATGGCGGCGGGGCCGGAGCTGCTGGCCGAGTGCCGCACGCTGGACGGCTGCAGGACCGGCGAGGCGAAGATCACCGGCGGCTACCGGCTGAAGGCGAAGCACGTCATCCACACGCCCGGACCGCGCTGGCGCGACGGGACCCACGGCGAGCCGGAGCTGCTCGCGAGCTGCTATCGCAGCTGCCTGCGCCTCGCGGCGGAAAACGGCTGCGCGACGGTGGATTTCCCGTCCATCAGCACGGGCGTGTATCACTTCCCGCTGGACCGGGCGGCGGAAATCGCCGTGCGCACCATCGCCGAGACGCTGGAGCAGTATCCGTCCATCACCCGCGTGCGCATGGTCTGCTTTGACAGCCGCACGCAGCGCGCCTACGCCGACGCGCTCGCGGCCCTGTGAGGGGCGGCATGACGGCGAAGCGCTCCGTCACGATCCAATACAACGCGCCGGTCACGCTGTCGTTCGCGCTTCTGAGCCTGCTCGCGCTCGCGCTGGGCAGACTCACGGACGGCTGGACGACGCAGAATCTCTTCTGCGTCTACCGCGCGCCGCTCACCGATTTTCTGACCTATCCGCGCTTTTTCCTGCACGTGCTGGGGAGCAGCGATTTTGCCGCGCTCAGCGCGAACATCGTCATCATGCTCGTCGTCGGACCCACGGCGGAGGAGCGCTTCGGCAGCCGCCGGGTGCTGCTCGCCATTCTGGTGACGGCGCTCGTCACGGGTCTCGTGCTGTGGTTTTTGTTTCCCGGCGCGGCGCTCATGGGCGCGTCGGGCGTGGTGTTCATGCTCATCGTGCTCGCGTCGTTCGCCGGCGCGCGCGGCGGCGTCATTCCGCTCACGCTCGTGCTGGTGCTGGTGCTCTATCTCGGCAGCGAGATTGTGCAGGCTGTGACGGGACAGGCGGGGCTGCAGCAGCTGACGCATATTGCCGGCGGCGTGGTTGGCATGGTTTTTGGCTTTGCCACAAGCCGGCGGGGGCGATAGGCTTCAATGGATCGAGGGGACTGCCGGTCCCCCGAAGCCCTCGACAGCGTCAGAACGGGCGCGCTCCATTCCGCAGCCGCGCTTGCGCGCGCCGGCTCCATATCCGCTTCCCCGTTCTTCCTTTCCGAGACGAAGCCCAGCGAAGCGGCTTCGGCTCGGGGACGCGGGGTGGTTGATTGGGGCTGGTCCCTTCGTTATGTGGTGCAGTTGTTGACGTAGTGCGAGCGTTGGCGCGGTGCGGGATTGTAGCCGGTGGCTTCGTTAAGATACCGCAGTCGTTGACACCCGCTTTCTTTTCAGCGCGAAAAGAAAGCCGGTGGAGCCGGAAAGAAACGCTGGGGGTGCGGTGGTAGGCATCGCTTCTTCCGGAACCGCGCGCAAGCGCGCGGTTCCGGGGGCTTACCCTTCTACGGTCGGACGCGCCTGTACGAGCGGCGCAAGTGCGCCGCCGTAGTGCGGGGTGCGGGAGACGCGGCTTGGCGGGTATCTGGGTGCGGTGCGGTACGTGGTTTTGCCTGGCTCGTTTTATAACGCACTGCAGTCATAGACGTAGTGCAGAATCCACCCCATTTCTTTCCGTCTTGCCGGAGTCAAGGGGCTAACCGCCCCTTAACAACCCCCGGAGGCGGGACATTCGGCAAAGGTAGGTTCTGCGGAAAGAAACGCACAGGCTGGGTGCCGGAGAATCGGTGCAGCGTGGGATACAATGCAAGCGACTAAAACTACAGCTCAGCGCTGCAGTGGGTTTTACGCACTCGGTAAGTATCTGAGCCTCCGCACCAAGATTCCCACCAAGCTGCGTCCCTCATACCCCGCAGTACGGCGGCGCACTTGCCCGGAAGAAGCGATGCCTACCACCGCACCCCTCAGCGTTTCTTTCCGGCTCCACCGGCTTTCTTTTCGCGCTGAAAAGAAAGCGGGTGGAATGCCAGCAGTACGTCAACAACTGCGGTATATTAACGAGGACACCAGCCAAAATCCCGCACCAAGCCCACCCCGCACCACACCAACGCCTGCACTACGATCAACGCCTGCACCGCGTAACAAACAAACCGAGCCGAAGCCCGGGGTAAGCGGGGTTGGCTTGGTTTTGTTGAAAAGCTTTTTTCGACAGAATGACTCAGGGGCTGTGAAAAACGTTCGTTTTTCACAGCCCCTGAGCTTCTATCTGTCGCTCGGCGCGGAACTCTCCGTCCGAAAAATCCAATCCTCCAGATCGGTCTCCATCGGCTCACCCCCATTTGGCTTTGCGTATACGACCATTCTATGCGCCGGGGGGCGAAAAGTTGCGCGAATTTATGCTTCGGCGCGGAGCACGACGCAGACGACCTCGGGATTGTTGAACAGGCGCGGGAACTGCCGGGCCTGCCCCAGACCGCGCGAGACGATCATGGCATAGCTGCCGCAGTCGTAGCGCCCGGCGTCGTAAACCGGAAAGAGCGTGCGGTCCTCGCTGATGAGTCCGCCGACGCCGGGGAGCCAGATAATGCCGCCATGACTGTGGCCGCAGAGGATCACGTCCACCGGGAGCGCGGGATACTCCGTGACCCAGTAGTTGCGATGGCCGATCAGAATCGTAAACAGGCCGGGATGCGCGGCCTGCGCCTGCGCGACCACCTCGTCCGGCGTCGCGAGATCGGCAAAGCTGTTGGGGTCCTCCACGCCGACGAGCAGCAGCTGCTGCGCGCCGCGCGTGAGCGTCACGGCCTCGTTTCGCAGGCACGTCGCGCCCGCGCTCTCCAGCGCGGCGAAGAGGTCCCCCGCCGCGTGCGACGCCCAGTCGTGGTTGCCGCTCACAAAATAGACCGGCGCGAGCTGCGCCAGCTGGCGCGTGAGCGTCTCGGAAACGCCGATCTCGTCCGCCGTCTCGATGAAGTCTCCGGTGAGGACGATCAGGTCCGGCTGCGCGGCGGCGACCGTTTTCACCAGCCGCGCGTTGTCCCTGCCGAACGACGCGGCGTGAAGGTCGCTGAGCTGCACGATGCGAAGACCGTCGAACGCCGCCGGCAGGCGCGCGGACGCGACGGCGTACTCCGTCGTCACAAGGCGGTGGCCGCTGTCATAAAACGCGAGGGAGAAGAGCCCCGTGAGGCACAGCACGGCGAGCAGCGCCGCGCGCAGGGTATGCGGTTTTCGGTCGGTACGGCGCTTCATGGGCGGCTCCTTTCCATGCAAGTTCTCTTATTATACAACGACTCCCGCCGCCGGGCAAGGAAAACACTTGAAAGGGAATCTGAATTGGAGTATAATACGAAAGCTATACATAGAATAGCAGATTCTGTGTTTCGACGCGGAGTCTATCACACAAAGGATCAGGTGAACCACGCATGAGTGCATCGCAGGACAAGAAAAAGCGCGTTGTGGAGCGCGAACAGGGCACCGAGCGGCGCATGCTCGCCGCGGAGAAAGAGGACAGGGAGCGCAAAAAGAGCAAAAAGCGCTGGATCGCCGGCTCGATCATCGTCGCGCTGCTGATCGCGGTGATTATTATCGGCAACTCCAATCTCTTCTACACGGGGCAGACCGCGCTGAAGGTCGGCGACGAGAGCTATTCCGTCGCGGAGGTCAATTATTTCTATCACGTTGAATATAACAATCTCTACGGCAGCCAGTACGGGCAGTGGCTCGGGATCGACACGAGCAAGCCGCTGAGCGAGCAGGCCTATTCGATGGGCGACGAGTATGAGACGTGGGACGATTATTTCCGCAGCGCCGCCGAGGACGCGCTCGTCGAGATTACCGCGATGTGCAGCGCGGCGAAGGAAGCCGGCATGTCGCTCACGGACGAGGACCTGGCGGAGATCGACGCGCAGCTCGATGACATCGCCGCGAACGCGAAGCTCTATGGCTACGGCTCGGCGAACAAATATCTCACCGCCGCCTACGGCAACGGCGTCACGACGACCGTCGCGCGCCGCATGATGCAGCTGAGCGCGCTCGCCTCCAAATATTCCGACCAGCAGTATGACAGCTACGAGTACACGGACGCGCAGCTCGCCGAGACGTACGCCGAGCACGCGGACGAGTATGATACGTTCGACTATCTGTATTACTTCGTGCCGGCGGAGACGGTCGAATCCACGGACGACGACGGCGAGACCACCTCCGCCCCGACGGAGGAGACCATGGCGGACGCCAGGGCCGTGGCGGACCAGATTGCCGCGGCGGCGAACACGGAAACGGACGCGGACGCCGCCTTCACCGCGGCGGTCGCGGAATATGGCGCGCCGGTGGAAACGACGGACGACGACGGCGAGACCACGGGCGAGACCACGCCCGCCGAGCCGGTCGTGGCGGAGGACTCCGCCGGATCCAGCTTCAGCTCCGCGCCGTATGCGGCGTGGATGTACAGCGCCGACCGCGCCGAGAACGACGTGGAGGTCTTCGAGCAGGAGAACAGCGGCTATTACGTCGTGCTCTATCAGGGGCGCGGCACGAACGACTATCCCACCGTGTCCGTGCGGCACATCCTGGTGCGGCCGGAGGATACGGACGGCGACGGCGTCTATTCCGACGAGGAGACGGCGGCGGCCAAGGACCGCATCGAGGAGATCCGCGCCGAGTGGGAGAGCGGCGAGCAGACCGAGGAGCGCTTCGCCGAGCTGGCGAACGAATACAGCGAGGACCCCGGCTCCAACACCACCGGCGGCCTGTACGAGCACATTTACCACGGCCAGATGGTCGAGGAGTTCAACGACTTCTGCTTCGACGAGAGCCGCAAGCCGGGCGATGTCGGCGTCGTCTATAACGAAAACACCGGCTATCATCTCATCTACTTCGTCGGAGAGGGCGAAACCTACAGCACGTATCTCGCGGACCAGCTTCTGCGCAGCGACGACTTCAGCGCCTGGCGCGAGGAATTCCTCGCCGACTGGAGCGCGACGGAGTGCCGCGCGATCAAATATGTCGGATAAAGCGGGAGACGGAGTTTGCGTTTGACGCGAGACGAAATCAAATCAGGGTGCGCGGCATGCTTTGCGTGCCGCGCACCCCATTCTATACGCGGGCATAGACAGCCGCGCGAAGGCGCGGCTTGTTGACATAATCCACATTTCCCACAGGGTTTCCCACAGCGGGCGGCCGGCGGCGGCCGGAAAGCGAAAATCGGGGCTTGACAAGGGGCGCGTTTTTTGCTATAGTATCTCCGCGCTCCAAAGACAGCAGGTGGCGACAACGCGGAAATCCTGCCGAGGATGCATCAAATCGCATTTGATGATTCTGCTTTTTCCGGGGCCGTTGTGCCGCGGAAATTTTTTTGGGCGTGTAACGCTTTTTTGTGGAGGTGAAACACCAAAATGCCGAATGCAAAAGTCCTCAGCGAGAAACAGGCGGTCGTCGCGGCGCTGGCTGAGCGTCTGCAGAGCGCCTCTTCCGGCGTGTTTGTCGATTACAAGGGCATCACCGTCGCCGAAGACACGGCCCTGCGCAGCGAGCTGCGCCAGAACGACGTGGAATATTCCGTCGTGAAGAACACGCTCGTCCGCTTCGCGCTGGATCAGACCGGGCTCTCCGAGCTGGACGGGATCCTGAGCGGCACCACGTCTCTCGCGACCAGCACGGCCGACCCCATCCTCCCGATCCGTCTCATCCACGAGGCGTCCGAGAAGATGAAGGACAAGTTTACCATCAAGGGCGCGTTCTTGGAGGGCAAGGTCCTCTCCGAGCGCGAAATCGCCGAGATCGCGCAGCTCCCGTCGAAGGATGCGCTGTACGCCAAGGTGCTCGGCACCATGCTCGCGCCGATCACCAGTCTGGCCGTTGTGCTGGGCCAGCTTGTTGAGCAGCAGGGCGGCGCTGTGGAAGCTGCCGCGCCCGCTGCGGAGGAGGCCCCGGCGGAGGAAGCCGCCGCGCCCGCCGCGGAGGAGCCTGCCGCGGAAGAACCCGCCGCCGAATAAGGCGAGCAACTCAAAACGAACAATTAGGAGGAATATCTCATGGCAAGCGAAAAAGTCACCGCTATGATCGAAGAGATCAAGGCGCTGTCCGTTCTGGAGCTCTCTGAGCTCGTCCACGAAATCGAAGAGGCGTTCGGCGTTTCCGCCGCCGCCGCTGTCGCCGCTCCGGCTGCCGGCGCGCCCGGCGCTGCCGCCGCCGTGGAGGAGAAGACCGAGTTTGACGTCGTCCTGACCGGCTTCGGCGACCAGAAGATCAAGGTCATCAAGGAAGTCCGCGGCATCACGGGCCTGGGCCTGGCCGAGGCGAAGGCGAAGGTCGAGGGCGTGCCCGCCGTCATCAAGGAGCAGGTCTCCAAGGACGAGGCCGAGGCGCTCAAGAAGCAGCTTGAGGAAGTCGGCGCTACGGTCGAGCTCAAGTAAGCGCGCCGCAAGCCGGCACACGAAAGGATCAGATCCGCGGGCGATTGCAGATCGCCCGCGGATTTTGAATCTGTCGGAAATTCTGTTTTTCCGACAGAAGGGAAAAAACCGCCGATTTTGTTTGAATCGGCCATACCACACCGGAGGTGAGACCAATGCGATATGACGCGGGACAGTGCGACGTTGCCGTCATCGGCGCGGGACACGCCGGCATCGAGGCGGCGCTGGCCGCGGCGCGCCTGGGGATGGACACCGTGTGCTTCACGATCAATCTCGACGCGGTGGGCAACATGCCCTGCAACCCGGCCATCGGCGGCACGGGGAAGGGGCACCTCGTGCGCGAGCTGGACGCGCTCGGCGGCGAGATGGCCCGCGCGGCGGACAGGGCCTGCATCCAATATCGCATGCTCAACCGCGGCAAGGGGCCGGCGGTGCACTCCCTGCGCGCGCAGGCCGACCGGCGGCTGTATCAGTCCGTGATGAAGCACACGCTGGAGCGGCAGGAGCATCTGCGCGTGAAGCAGGCCGAGGTCGTCTCCATCGAGACGGAGGGCGGCCGGGTCTCCGCCGTCGTGACGGCGACGGGCGCGGTCTATCGCTGCGGGGCGGTCATCCTCGCGACGGGGACGTATCTGCGCGGGCGCACGATCGTGGGCGACGTGCTGCGCGACTCCGGTCCGGACGGGCTGGCGGCCGCCGGCGCGCTCGCGGCGTGCTGCGCGGCGCTGGGGCTGCGCCTTCGCCGGTTCAAGACCGGCACGCCCCCGCGCGTGAACGCCCGGACGGTGGACTTCTCCCGGATGGAGCTGCAGCCGGGCGACGACACGGCGGAGCCGTTTTCGTTTTCCACCGACGCGCCGGTGCGCAACCGCGCGGTGTGCTATCTCACCTACACCAACGAGGAGACGCACGCGATCATCCGCGCGAATCTCGACCGCAGCCCGATCTATTCCGGCGTGATCGAGGGCGTGGGGCCGCGCTATTGCCCCAGCATCGAGACGAAGATCATGACGTTTCCGGACAAGGAGCGCCACCAGCTCTTTCTGGAGCCGATGGGGCTGCACACGGAGGAGGTCTATATCCAGGGCTTCTCCTCGTCGCTGCCGGAGGACGTGCAGATCGCGGCGCTGCACACGATCCCCGGGCTGGAGCGGGCGGAGATGACCCGCTGCGCCTACGCCATCGAATATGACTGCGTGGACCCGACGGAGCTGTATCCCACGCTGGAGTCGAAGAAGATCGCGGGCCTCTACGGCGCGGGGCAGTTCTGCGGCTCGAGCGGCTATGAGGAGGCGGCGGTGCAGGGCTTTGTCGCCGGCGTGAACGCCGCGCTGAAGCGCAGGGGCGAAGAGCCGATGATCCTCCGCCGGTCGGATGGGTATATCGGCACGCTGATCGACGATCTTGTGACGAAGGGCACCAACGAGCCCTACCGCATCATGACCTCGCGCTCGGAATATCGCCTGCTGCACCGGCAGGACAACGCCGACGAGCGGCTCACGCCCATCGGCCGCCGCATCGGACTCGTGAGCGAGGCGCGGTATCAGGCCGTGCAGGAGAAATACCGCGCGGTGGAGGCGGAGCTGCGGCGCCTGGAGCGCACGCACATCGCGCCGTCCGCCGCGCTCGCGGAGATGCTCACGGCGCGCGGCACCGCGCCCGCGGCGTCGGGCGTGAGCCTCGCCGATCTCCTGCGCCGTCCGCAGATCGGCTACGCCGATCTAGCGCCGTTCGATTCGGAGCGGCCGGCGCTGCCGCGCGCCGTGACGGAGCAGGTGGAGATCCGGCTGAAATACGCGGGGTACATCCGGCGCCAGCTTCGGCAGGTGGCGGAGTTTGAGCGCCTGGAATCGCGCGCCCTGCCGCCGGAGCTGGACTACACGCAGGTGACGTGCCTGCGCCTGGAGGCACGGCAGAAGCTGCAGCAGCTTCGCCCGGCGAATATCGGCCAGGCGAGCCGCATTTCCGGCGTGTCCCCGTCAGACATCGCGGCGCTGATGGTGTACCTGGAGGGCGCGAAATCAATTGACGGCGACGCCGCAATATGATATAATAGCCGCCAAATGACCGAGGCAGTGTCGTCCGCACAGGCCGCCGGCGTTGCTTTTGACTTTGCATTTCACACTTACAGGAGAGTGATGATCCGAATGGATGAGGGCAGTCGATCGTCCGCCCTGATATTGCTGCTGCTTTTGCTCGGCGCGGTGTATTTCGCGCTGGCGGAAACAGCGTTTGCCTCCGTCAGCCGCATTCGCGTCAAGACGCGGGCGGAGCGCGGCAGCCGCCGCGCGAAAAAGGCACTGTATGTTCTGGACCATTTTGAAAAAGCGATCACGACGATCCTGATCGGCACGAACATCCTCCACCTCACGGTGGCGGCGTATGTCACGGTGCTCGTCACGCGGCGATACGGCGTTTCCGCCGTGGCTGCCGGCACGCTGGTGACGACGGTCGTTGTGTTCTTCATAGCGGAGATGCTCCCGAAGAGCATCGCAAAAAAATACAGCGAGCGGTTGGCTTTGGCAACCGCGGAATCGCTGTGCTTTTTTATGGGCCTTTTTACGCCGGTTTCCTTCGTCCTCACGAAGATCGGGGCGCTTGCGTCCCGGCTCTCGCGCGGCGACGCGGAGCTCACCGTGACGGAGGACGAGCTGTATGACATCATCGAGAACATGACCGACGGGGGCGAGCTCACCGCCGAGCGCGGGGAGCTGATGAGCTCCGCGCTGGAGTTTGCGGATGTCCCGGTCGAGAGCGTGCTCACCGCGCGCGTGGACGTGGCCGCCGTGGACGTGGACGACAGCCCCGAAGAGATCCTCGCCTATATCCGCGCGCAGCGGCACAGCCGCCTGCCGGTCTATGAGGGCAGCATCGACAACGTCATCGGCATCCTGCACATCCGCAAATACATCCGCGCGTGCGTGGCGCAGCGCGGCCCGGTGGCGGACCTGCGGCCGCTGCTGGACGAGGCGATGTTCGTCCACCACAGCAAGGGCATCGACGACCTGCTGCCGGAGATGAGCCGCCGCAAGATGAATCTCGCCATCGTGACGGACAATTACGGCGGCATGCTCGGCATCGTCACCGTGGAGGACATTCTGGAGGAGCTCGTCGGCGAGATCTGGGACGAGGAGGACCTGGTGGAGGAGACCATCGTGCCGCTCGGCGGCGGGCGCTTCGACGTGGACGCGGAATGCACCGTAGGCGAGGTGCTGGACCGGCTGGACTATGCCGACCCGGAGGACGACGAGGACCTGCGCTACAAGCTCCTGAGCGAGTGGACGTACGAGCAGTTCGCGGACATCCCCCGCGAGCGGGACAGCTTCCGCTATCACGCGCTGGAGGTGCGCATCTCCAAGATGGAGCAAAACCGCATCCGCCGGCTCGTGGTGCGCGTCGTTCCGGAGGAAGGGGGCGGCGAGGCATGATCTGGTATTTTGCCGCGCTCGCGGCGCTCATAGCGCTCTCGGCCTTCTGCTCGGCGGCGGAGATGGCCTTTTCCTCGGCCAATCGCCTGCGGATGGAAAACCTGCGCTCCGACGGCTCGCGCCGGGCGGGCGTCGTGTGCGACATCCTCGACCACTTTGACCGCGCGCTCTCCGCGATCCTGATCGGCAACAATCTCGTGAACATCGGCGCGTCGTCGCTCGCGTCGGTCACGGCGCTGCTGCTCTCCGGCACGGACGCATGGTCGTGGCTCGCGACCGTGGTGCTCACGATTGCGGTTATCATCTTCGGCGAGACGATCCCGAAGATCCTTGCGAAGAAAAACGCCAACCGCTTCTCGCTGCGGGTATCCTATCTGGTGCGCGGCCTGATGCTCGTGCTCTCGCCGGTGGTGCTGCTGGTGACGGGGCTGGTGAAGCTCGTCACGCTCCCGCTCAGGGGCGAGCGCCCGGACGAGGACGACGAGGACGCGGCCTCGCAGGAGCTGCAAAGCATCATCGAGACGGCGGAGGACGAGGACGTGCTCGACGAGGACCGCTCGGAGCTTTTGCAGGCGGCGCTGGAGTTTTCAGACGTGAGCGCGAGCGAGGCCATGACCGCGCGCGTGGATATGACGGCCATCGACATCGACGACAGCTGGGAGGAGATCCGCGCCGTGCTGGAGACGACGCCGTATTCGCGCCTGCCCGTCTATGAGGACAGCGTGGACAACATCATCGGCTTTTTGTATCTCAACCGCCTGTACCGCAGCGAGCTGGACGACATGCTGCGCACCGGCGCGGCGCAGCCGCCCGCCGATCTGCGCGCGATGCTCATCGAGCCGTGCTTTGTCTACAAGACAACGAAGCTGCCGGCCGTCCTCGCGGAGCTGCAGCGGCAGAAAAAGCACCTTGCGGTCGTGACGGACGAGTACGGCGGGACGCTGGGCGTCATCACGATGGAGGACGTGCTGGAGCAGATCGTGGGCGAGATCTGGGACGAGACCGACGAGGTGGAGGCCGAGGTCGTGCCGCGCGAGAACGGCAGCTACGAGGTGGACGGCGACATGGTCATTTCCGACTTTCTGGAGCTGCTCGGCTGGGACGAGGACGCGCTCGACACCGAGAGCGCGACCGTCGGCGGCTGGACGCTGGAGCGATTCGGCAGCTTCCCGGAGGCGGGCGACCAGTTTGAATACGAGACCCTGCGCGTTACGGTGCTGGCCATGGATGGCCTGCGCGTGGAGCGCGTGCTGGTGGAGGTAAGAGAGTAAAAAAATCATCCGGACCAGATATCATATCTCCTGTTATCATGAGGAGCGAAGCGACGAATAATCCCCGGTTAGAGCGGCCGCACCCTGTCCTGTGGTGCGGCCGTTGATGTGGTGCGGGGCTGTGGCTGGTGGCCTCGTTACTGTACCGCAGCTGTTGACGTAGTGCGAGCGTTGGCGGGGTGGTTGATTGGGGCCGGTGTCCTCGTTAATATACCGATATTGGTTGAACGTAGTGCAGGCATTCCACCCGCTTTCTTTTCAGCGGGCGAATTGTCAAGTGAAGTGCAACAGGTTATGAGAAAAGACCTCATAGGGGGTGGCCCAATTCAAAC
>CACWHX010000007.1 GCA_902760845.1 Oscillospiraceae bacterium | reverse complement strand
ACGAAAAAAGAAGACAACTCATGAGAAAACCTGTACAATGGTGTGTGACCAAACAAACCAGAACAGGAGTGTTCCCATGAGTTGCTATCACCATCTTACGCTGAACATTGAGAATCGCTCTAATAAGGCATTTGAGCTGTTTATGCAGATCGTGCCGCGCGAGCAGGAGCAGCTGCCGGACGATCTGCTGGAGCTGATCCACATGAAGGTCTATCACGGCACGGACCTGATATATGACGGCACGGCCCGCGGCGGACAATATGCCGGCAGCGTCCAGAACCTTCAGAACGTGATCTCGCTTGGAAACTATGCCGCCGGCAGCAAGAAGGACATTCGCGTAGAGCTGACGCTTGATCCGAATACCCCGATGGAATATGCGGATGTTCTGAGCAGAATTGATTGGAAGTTCATGGTGAACGAAGAGCCCACGCCGGACACGCCGGGCACTCCGGCGACGCCGAGACCGGGCGTAACGATCGTACCCAAGACCGGCGACTTCACCGATCTTTCCCGGTATATCGTCATGATGTGTGTTTCCGGAAGCCTGCTTGCAGCCTGCATTGTTTTTCTTGCAGTCACAAAAAAGCGGCAGCCGAAAAAGGCAGATGCGTCATTATCGTAAACGGAGGATTTGTCTATGAGAGCACGAAAACTACTGAGCATTGTGCTTTGCCTTGCGATGGCTGCGGGCATGATCGGACTGCAAGTCGGCATCGGCTCTGCGGAACCGGAGTGCACCTGTGAGATCGTGGTGCACGGCAGCAACTGCCCGCTCTCGCGCTGCACCTGCGGGGCGGCCGAGGCGCAGAGAGCACACAGCGACGACGTGACGCATGCGGAAGGCTGCGCGCTTTACGGCCTGTCCGCGGACCTGACGCAGTGCAGCTGCACGGCCGACGTCCACGCCGAGGGCTGCCCGCGGTATCAGGGGAACGCCGGCGTCGCGCTGGCAATGTCGGTCGCGTCCGACGACGATGACGTGTCGGACGAGCCGGGCGCCGAGGCAGAGGCCGAGGCGGCGCCGGCGGATGAGAGTGCGACCGCGTCGGATGCAGCTTACGTCCCGGAGGAAACGGCCGCGCCCATTGACGACGAGTCGGACGCTCAGGCGGAGCCTTCAAGCGATCCGGCAGAGGCTGCTGCGGATGAATCGGAGCAGCAGCCGGAGGAGTCGTCCGATTCTGCGGATGAGGTCGAAGAGCCCATCGGCGAAGTCATAATCCCGGAAACGGAGGAAGAAAACGACGAGTGGGAGTATCCCTCCGGCTGGGACGGTTACGGTACGGGCTGGATGGACGGCAACGTTCTCGCCGCTGTTTCGGCGTTCCGTATGGAGACGCTTCTTGACGAGCACGTGCTCGAGGTCGGCGAACTTCTCGGCCGCAGAGGCGATATCAAAATCAGCGACACGACAGATCGCTTCCCGGACATTCTGGCGGTGTATGCCGTGCTCACCGGGCAAACAGATAGCTATCCCTATGACGTTGCGATTGATCCGGACGAATTTGCCTCCGTCTATTGGAGCATGACCCAGGTAACGGGTGTGTCCAACAAAAATGGCGCGGTGATTCACATCGAGCGTCTCAGCGCTGCGGAGGCAAGCGAACAGTATCATTTCACGGACGCGCAGCGCGCGGCGCTGGCGAAGCTTGCAGACCGTGCCTCGATCGTGCAGGAGCTGGTGGACAAGAGCATTTTCTCCAGGCTCAGCGAGGAGGAGCTGGCGTCTCTCTACGCCGCTGTGCCCGAAGATCTCTCCCCGTCCCGGCGCGCCGTTTTGCTGACGGCCCTGGCCCTGAACGGAAAGGTCTCGTACTTCTGGGGCGGAAAGTCTGTTGCCTACGGTTGGGATGACCGCTGGGGCGAAATGCGCACGGTGTCCAGCGAGGGCAGCAGCACCTATGGCACCGGCCGGCCCCTGGGTCTTGACTGCTCCGGCTTCGTGAGCTGGACGTTTGCCAACGCCTTCCGGACCGAAAACGAAGTGGGCACCTGCAGCGTCGGCCCCTGGAAGGATGCGTACGCCATTGCATGGGAGGACGCCAGACCGGGAGATATTGTTTATTACTACGTGCAGGATTCAACGGTGAATCATGTGGGTATCGTAGTGGATGTCAATGAAAACGGCCCCGTAACGGTCATGCAGTGCGGAAGCCGGGGTACACTGCTTGTTTCAGCCGATGGGTTCCATTATGCTTACAGGCCCTACATCTATGGCGACTGAGGAACCCGCAGCCCCGAGCATGCGGCTCGAACAGCGCAAATAAGATATGGAGAGGCGGCAGAGAACATAGGCGCTGCCGCCTCTCACGCAGCATCGGCGAATGAGGTGAGACACGTGTCGAAAAAGGGAAGACCGCAAATCAAGCCCGGATATCAATGGGGCCGACTGACGGTCGTAGAGGCGACGGAGCAGCGGAAAAACGGCTATACCGTGTGGCGCTGCAAATGCGACTGCGGCGGGGAAGCCCTGATGGATACGCGGCTGATTCAGCGTGGAACGGCAAAGGATTGCGGCTGCAGGACCCGCGTAAAGCCGGGCATTCGGGATCTTACCGGTCAGCGCTTCGGCAGATTGACCGTATGCAGCCCTACCGATGAGCGCTATCCGCGCGGCGGGCATGTGATCTGGCGCTGCAGCTGCGATTGCGGCAATGAGGTTTGCGTTCCGTCGCGGCAGCTGACAAGCGGATATACCAAAAGCTGCGGCTGTCTGTCCCATCCGCCGTTGAAGGACTTTGTCGGGCGCCGCTTCGGGCAGCTGACGGTGGCGGCCTATGCCGGCAAGCGCGCGGGTATGCACCGGTGGCTGTGCGTATGCGATTGCGGCAACGAGACCGTCGTGGGTCAGACACTTCTGGAGACGGGAAAAACCAGCAGCTGCGGCTGCATGCGCGGAAGGCTGCTGCGCGACTCGCTGGGGCTGTCTGACGGAACCTCCGTGAGAATATTGGAATATTACCAAACACACCTCAACCCCAGAAACACGAGTGGGTACACAGGCGTATACAAGCACAAAAAAACACAGAAATGGTGCGCCCAGATCATCTTCTGCAACAAGACCACCTACCTTGGGAGCTATGAACGGAAGGAAGACGCGATAAAGGCCCGGCGGCGTGCCGAGGAGGAGATCGACGCATTCCTGGAGCAATATTACGCCGAGCATCCCGAATGGAAAAAGGCGCGGCCGGAGAAGGCGGTTTGACGCTGAAATTATTCTAAAAGACAATAAAACGGAGCCTGTATGGATCAAAATACAGACTCCGTTTTTGATATTGGATGAGCTGGCTGCTGTCCGTGCCGCGTTACAGATTCTCTGGAACGATCACATTCTGCTTCGGCACCTTGTCCCATGAAAAGTCCTCGATCAGCTCCGCCGCCGAAACGGGCGCGTCTGTGTCCCGCAGGCCGGCGAGCTTCGCCAGAATGCCGAGCAGCTTCTCCGGAGTGTCATGCAGACGGAAATATTCCATATTCAAGTCGCCCTCGCGCTTGGAAAGCTTGCGCCCGTCCGGCGCGACAAGCAGCGGGGCGTGGCAATATTCCGGCGGTAAGCCGCCCAGCTGACGGATCAGCCAAATCTGCCGCGGCGTGGAATCGAGCAGATCGTGCGCGCGCACCACGCGCGTCACGCCCATCTCCATGTCGTCCACCGACACGGCGAGCTGATAGGCAAAGACCCCGTCCGAACGCCGGATGATGAAATCATCTGTACCAGCCCGCAGCTCATGGCGCTGCGGGCCGTAATGTCCGTCATTCCACCGGATTTCACATGTGTCAACTGCGAGCTTTCGCGCCGGGCGGCGGCCCAGGCGCTGCCTGGTCTGAAGCTCCTCCGCACTGAGCAAGCGGCAGCGGCAGCCGGAGTCTCCCGGTTCGCCGGGATGCGGCGCGGAGGCCGCCAGGCGTTCGGCGCGGCTGCAATAGCAGTCATAGACCCTTCCGCGCTGCTGCAGGGTGTCAAGCGCCGCGGCATATCGCTGCGCACGCAGACCCTGCCGGAAGGCGTCGCTGCCGGGGCGCCAGCCCTCGTCCCAATCCAGCCCAAGCCAGAGCAGGTCGTCCGCCATCTGCTCGGCATATCTCATCCAGCTGCGATCCGGATCGAGATCCTCCAGCCGAAACAGCATCGTGCCGCCCAGACTGCGCACATCCAGCCACGCCAGCAGGGAGGAGAGCATGTTTCCCAGATGCAGGCGCCCGCTGGGGCTGGGCGCAAAACGCCCGCGGACGGTCGTCGAATCAGATTTCATCGGCAGCTTCCAAAAGACGCACGGAAAACGCCGGGTTCTCGGCGGCCGCGTCCTCCAGCGCCCGCTTCACACGCTCGGCGCGCGCGCCGAGCGCGGCGGACAGCGCATCCCAGCCGTAAATCGTCAGCGTCGTCGCCTCGGTCAGATCCGTAAGGCAGTCGTGGAGCGCGTCGAGATTTCGCCCATACCACGCCGGAAGGCGCAGCGTCTTCGCCAGTGCGTCATGCAGCATCGCTTCGTTTTGTATTTCGTGTCCATAGATCGTGCAATCAGTCATGTTCCGCATCTCCATATAACAGCTCAAAGGAGGCGTAGTGATCGTCCGTGTAGTAGATCAGTCCGTCGTTGGAAAACACGATCCGCTTCGCCCCGCGCGTGTCGGCGCCCAGCGTGTCGATGTCGCACTCGGTGTAGACGCGCCCATCCGCCTCCGGCAGCAGGCCCTCATAATTTCCAAACAGGCTTCCGCCGATGCACATGCCCGGCGCATAGGGCTCCAGGGAGCCGCCCGGCCAGCCAAGCTGCCGGGCCTCATCCTTGGTGATGAAGTTGGACGGAAGGCGGCCGTATTGGTGGATATAAAGCGCCACATCGTCTTTGGATGTGTAGACCCCATCCGGGTCAAGCAGCTCCACAGTGCTGGCCTGCGGCGTCTGCATCCCGGACCCGGCGGCAGGCGTCTGTTGTTTTGCCGATCCACACGCCGCGCATACACCCAGCAGCAGCGCCAGCAGAAGCAGCAGCGCCATCTGTCTCCTCAGGTTCATCTTCATGTGGAATCTCCTTGCGTATCGTAGTGCTAAAATCATACCATACGCTCGCAGAGCGTATGGTATGATTTGTCATGTTCTCGATCGCCCCATCAGGAACGAGAAAAACGACATAAAATCGTATAATAGCTGCGCAGCCGCAATTATTATACCACATCAAGAAACTCGTGACAAGGCGGGTCATAAAACCTGCAAACACGTCTTGAAAGCGGGCGGGAAATCCGATATAATATAACAATATTGGAACGAGTAAGCATTGAGTCGAGTGAATCGAGGTGAAAGCATCATGGCGAAAGCAGCTTTCGAAAAAACAAATGTCATGCGTCTGCTGGAGCAGAAAAAGATTCCCTACACGCCGCATGCCTACCCGCACTCAGACGCCCCCGTGGACGGCGTCACCGCCGCGCAGATGATCGGCATGCCCCCATCGCGCGTGTTTAAGACGCTTGTCGCGCGCGGCGCAAGCAAAACGCCCTATGTTTTCATCATTCCCGTGGACAGGGAGCTGGACCTGAAAAAGGCTGCCCGGGCCGTGGGGGAGAAGTCCGTCGCCATGATCCATGCGAGCGAGATTACCGCGCTCACAGGGTATGTCCGCGGCGGCTGCTCGCCGGTTGGAATGAAGAAGCTCTACCGAACCGTGCTGGATGTATCCGCGGCGGCGCAGGAGACGATCGTCGTCAGCGCCGGAAAAATCGGCTTTCAGGTGGAGCTGCAGCCTGCGGCGCTCCTTGCGCTCGTGCGCGGAGACACCGCGCCACTGACAGAAGAAGAATAATTTGGGAGGCACTATGCGCGACAGCATTTCCGTAAAAGGCGCGCGGGAGAACAATCTGAAGAACATTGACGTTGAGATCCCGCGCAACAAACTCGTCGTCATGACCGGGCTTTCCGGCTCCGGAAAATCCAGTCTTGCATTCGATACCATTTTTGCCGAGGGGCAGCGCCGCTATGTGGAAAGTCTCTCTTCCTATGCGCGGCAGTTCCTTGGCCAGATGGACAAGCCGGACGTGGACGCCATCGACGGTATGTCCCCCGCCATTTCCATCGACCAGAAGACGACCAGCCGCAACCCGCGCTCCACCGTCGGCACCGTGACGGAGATCTACGACTATCTTCGCCTGCTGTGGGCGCGCGTCGGCACGCCGCACTGCCCGAACTGCGGCAAGGAGATTCGCCAGCAGACGATCGATCAGATCGTCGATCAGATCTGCGCGCTGCCGGAGGCGACGCGGGTGCAGATTCTAGCGCCGGTCGTTCGCGCCCGCAAGGGCGAATACGCCAAGGTGTTTGAGGACGCGCGTCGCTCCGGCTATGTGCGCGTCCGTGTGGACGGCAGCATCTATGATCTCTCAGAGGAGATCAGACTGGATAAGAATATCAAGCACAATATTGAGATCGTGGTGGACCGTCTCGTGATCCGCCCGGATATGAACCGCCGCCTGACCGACGCGGTGGAGACCGCGTCGGCGCTCTCCGGCGGCATCGTACTCGCGGACGTGATCGACCAGCAGAAGGAGCTTTTGTTTTCGCAGAATTACGCCTGCGAGGACTGCGGCATCTCCATCGAGGAGGTCACGCCGCGCATGTTTTCATTCAACAATCCCTACGGCGCATGCCCGACGTGCAGCGGACTCGGCACGCAGCTGCGGGTCGATCCGGAGCTGATCGTGCCGGACCCATCGCTGTCGATCATGGATGGCGGCATCGTCGCAAACGGCTGGGCAAAGCCGAAGGACGACACGGTCAGCCGCATGTATTTTGAGGCGTTGGCGAAAAAGTATCATTTCAAGCTCACGACGCCGATCCGCGATCTGTCAAAAACGATCAAAGACGTTCTTTTCTACGGCACGGGCAACGAAAAGCTCACCATGTACTATGACACCGAGCGCGGGAGAGGCACGCTTTCCCGCCCGTTTGAGGGCATCGTCAACAATCTCGAACGCCGCCATCAGGAGACGCAAAGCCCCGGCATGCGCGCGGAGCTGGAGGGCTGCATGGCGGAGATCGACTGCCCGGACTGTCATGGCGCGCGTCTGAAAAAGGAGGTTCTGGCCGTCACGCTCGGCGGGCTGAACATCACGGAGTTTACGCATCTCTCCATTGTAGAGGAGCTGCGGTTTCTCGACAGTCTGCGCCTTACGGAAAAGCAGGCCATGATTGCGGAGAGCATCCTGCGCGAGGTGCGCGTTCGTCTGCACTTTTTGCAGGATGTGGGTCTGCAGTATCTCACGCTTTCTCGCTCTGCCGGGACGCTCTCCGGCGGCGAGAGCCAGCGCATCCGTCTTGCGACGCAGATCGGGTCCTCGCTCATGGGCGTGCTGTACATTCTGGATGAGCCGTCGATCGGGCTGCATCAGCGGGACAATGAAAAGCTGCTGCGCACGCTCTGCAATCTGCGCGACCTGGGAAACACGCTGATCGTTGTGGAGCACGACGAGGACACGATGCGCGCGGCGGACTATCTCATTGACATTGGCCCCGGCGCCGGGGTGCACGGCGGCGAGGTCGTCTGCGCCGGGACGGCGGACGATGTCTGCGCCTGCGAGCGCTCGATTACGGGGCAATATCTCTCCGGCAGGCGGCGGATCCCCGTTCCGTCAGAGCGGCGAAAGGGAAACGGACACACGCTTGTTATTCGAGGCGCGGCACAGAACAATCTGAAGCACATCGATGTCTCCATCCCGCTCGGCGTGATGACCTGCGTCACCGGTGTATCCGGCAGTGGCAAGTCCTCGCTGATCAACGACATTCTGTATAAAAAGCTCGCGGCCGATCTGCACCGCGCGAAGCTCCGTCCCGGCAAGTGCGACGGCATCGACGGTCTGGAGTATATTGACAAGATCATCAACATCGACCAAAGCCCCATCGGACGTTCTCCGCGCTCCAATCCGGCGACGTATACGGGCCTGTTTGACGATATCCGAACGCTCTTCGCCTCCACGCAAGACGCGAAAATGCGCGGCTACGGCGCGGGACGCTTTTCGTTCAACGTGCGCGGCGGACGCTGCGAGGCGTGCGCGGGCGACGGCCTGCTCAAGATCGAGATGCACTTCCTGCCGGATGTGTATGTCCCGTGCGAGGTCTGCCACGGCAGACGCTACAACCGCGAAACGCTGGAGGTGCGCTACAAGGGCAAAAACATTGCCGAAGTGCTGGATATGACCATAGAGGAAGCGGCGGATTTTTTCAGGAATCAGGAGAAGATCCACAGCCGCCTGCAAACGATGCTGGACGTTGGCCTGGGCTATGTCCGGCTGGGGCAGCCGGCCACGACGCTTTCCGGCGGCGAGGCGCAGCGCATCAAGCTCGCAACGGAGCTCTCCCGGCGCAGCACGGGGCAGACGGTATATGTGCTGGACGAGCCGACCACGGGGCTCCACATCGCGGATGTTCACCGCCTGATCGACATGCTCGGAAAGCTCACGGACGCGGGCAACACCGTTATTGTCATCGAGCACAATCTCCATGTCATCAAGGTCGCCGATCACATCATTGATCTTGGCCCGGAGGGCGGCGACCAGGGCGGGGAGGTTGTCTTTGCCGGCACGCCGGAGGAATGCGCCCAGTGCGCGGAAAGCCATACCGGGCAGTTCCTGAAATCGGTGCTGGAGGCATAAACGCGCCGTTTCGGCACGGAAAACACACATTGTGCCGCCGTTTTCATAGAATGAAAACGGGAGGCGGTATTATGGTCCTTGAAATGTTTTTGTGCTGCTTGCTCGTGCTTGCGCTTGGCACGCTGCTGTGGCGGGCGCGCGCAAAGCTGCTTACGCCGGTGCAGCCCGGTGAAAACACGGCGCTGACGGTTTTTGTCACGGCGTCTGGCGCCGCGCCGGAGCTGGAATCGCTGCTGCACGGGCTTTTGTGGCTGCGCGACAGCGGCGCGATGCAGGCGGACATTCTGCTGCTGGACGACGGGCTGACGCCCGAGGCGGCGACCGTCGCGCATAAGCTTGCCGAGCAGTCCGGCCGGATCTATGTATTCCCAAAGGATGAGGATGGACCCCTATGGAGGAAAACAGAAGCCAAACAGAATTGAGCGGAAGCATTGATTCCGTCATCTATCAAAACGAGGAAAATGGCTACGCCATTTTGCGCATGGACGTGGACGACGGCAGTCAGGTCACGGTGCTCGGCTGCATTCCCTTTGCCGCGCCCGGCGAGCTGATGACAGTCAGCGGGAGCTGGGTGCGGCACCCGTCGCACGGCGAGCAGTTCAAGGCGGAGTTTGTGGAGCGCACAATGCCGGAATCGGCGGACGCGATCTATCAATATCTCGCCGGGCGCACCGTGAAGGGCATCGGTCCGGCCACGGCCTCCATGCTCGTGACCCGCTTTGGCATCGACACGCTGAATGTGCTGGAATATCACCCGGAGAAGCTCTGTGAAATCAAAGGAATCAGCCCACAAAAGGCAAAGGAAATGTCCGCGCAGTTCCGGCAACAGGCAGGGCTGCGGCGGCTGATCGAGTTTCTCGCGGCCGGCTCGATCCGCCCGGTTATCGCCGTGCGCATGTACCAGTATTACGGGGAATGTGCGCTGGAGCTGGTGCAGGAAAATCCGTACATTCTCGCGTCGGACATGATCGGCGCGACGTTTGCCGAGGCGGACGCGCTCGCGCTCAGCCATGGTTTTTCGGGAGACAGTCCCGAGCGCGTCGCGGCGGCGCTGCTGTTTGAGCTGGCGTATAACGCCCGCGGCGGACATTGCTTCATCCCGCGGGAGAAGCTTGCCGACGCGACCGCGCAGCTCATTGCCGTGGACAGGTCGCTTGCGGCGGCCAGCCTGGAGCTGCTTCTGGAAAGCGGAGAGATCGTCTGCGAACAGGTGGCGAATGTGCAGGGCTGCTATCTCTCCCGGCTGCACCGCGACGAGACCTACACCGCCGCGCGGCTGCTGGCCATGGCCGCGGAGGAATATCGCTATACGCCGGATTTTGCGGCCATCACCGCGCAGATCGAGTCGCAGCTCGGCATTCAGTTTGCCGCGCAGCAGAAAGAGGCCATCGAGCTTGCCTGCATGCATCAGGTCATCGCCATCACCGGCGGCCCCGGCACGGGCAAAACGACCTCCATTCGCGCCATTCTTGCGCTGTTTGAATCGCTGCGCCTGGATACCCAGCTGGCCGCGCCAACCGGCCGCGCCGCCAAGCGCATGAGCGAGCTGACCGGTCAGAGCGCGCAAACCATTCATCGTTTGCTGGAGGCCGGGATGTCCGAGGATCATCAGGACATCATCTTTCACCGCGACGAGGAGGACCCGCTCACCTGCGACGCGGTCATCCTTGATGAATGCTCCATGGTGGACATCTCGCTCATGAGCGCGCTTTTGCGCGCGCTGCCGGCGGAGTGCCGCCTGATTCTGGTCGGCGACGCGGACCAGCTCCCGTCTGTGGGGCCGGGGAGCGTGTTTTCGGATATCATCCGCAGCGCGCGCATCCCAACCATCCGGTTGACGGAGATTTTTCGCCAGTCCGCGGGCAGCAGCATCGTGTCCTATGCGCATGCCATCAATCGGGGAGAGCACCCGTCGCTGACGCGCAATCAGGGCGACTTCTTCTTCCTGCGCCGCACCGACCCGGCGCACGCGGTGGAGACGATCGTGGAGCTTTGCGCCCGCCGTCTGCCGGAGAACATGGGCATTCCCGCCGCCGAGATTCAGGTGCTCACGCCCACGCGGCGGCATGAGACAGGCTCCGTTGCGCTGAACATCCGCCTGCAGGCGGCGCTGAATCCCCCGGCGGAGCAGAAAAAGGAACGCAAATTCGGCGAAACGGTCTTCCGTGAGGGCGACCGGGTGATGCAAATTCGAAACAACTATGATATGGTATTAAAAACCGCAAGCGGCGCCGCGTGCGGCACGGGCGTGTTCAACGGCGACGTGGGGCAGATCGTGTCCATCGACCTCTCCGCGGAGACGCTCACGATCAATTTTGATGAAAAATACGCGACCTACAGCTTTGATATGTTGGGCGAGCTGGAGCACGCATGGGCCATGACGGTGCACAAGGCGCAGGGCAGCGAATACTGCGCGGTCGTGCTGTCTGTCGGAAGAGCGGGCCCGATGCTTCTGACGCGCAGCGTCCTCTATACCGCTGTCACGCGCGCAAAATCGCTCCTGATCGCGGTCGGCGACGAGGAGATCGCCAATTCCATGATCGACCGGCAGCGGCAGGGAAGACGCTACTGCGGCCTGCGCGCCCGCCTGTGCGGGGAATGCGGGGTCGCGCCGTGAAGCTTCAGACGCTTTTACTGGATCTGATTTACCCGCCGCGCTGTGCGTTTTGCCGCCGCTTTGTGGATAACGGCGAAATCTTTATCTGCGACGACTGTCTGCGGTCGCTTCCTTATACCAGCGGCGGCGGGCGGCAAAAGGCGGATTTTGTGACGGCGTGTGTTTCACCGCTTTACTATGAGGGCGACGTGCGCGAATCGCTTCTGCGATATAAATTTCACGGCGCGACCGGATATGCAAAGGCCTACGCGCCGCTCGTGGCGGACTGCATCCGCGGCGAGCTGGCAGGGGAGTATGACATCATCTCCTGGGTGCCGATCAGCCGGAAGCGCCTGCGAGGGCGCGGCTATGACCAGGCCCGGCTCTTGGCCGAGGCGGTCGCAAAGCAATTGCATACCACGGCGCGCCCCACGCTCAAAAAGGTCGTGCACACGCAGCCGCAGTCCGGGACCGGCAGCGCCGAGAAACGACGCGCCAACATCGCGGGCGCATATCAGGTCCTGGACCCGGCGGCGATTGCCGACAAGCGCGTTCTGCTGCTGGACGATATCGTGACGACCGGCTCGACGCTTTCTGAGTGCGCACGCACGCTGGGGCTTGCCGGCGCGGAGCAGGTCGTCTGCGCCAGCGTCGCCCGCGCAAGGGACTAATGGGTTGAAAAAACGGCAACCATGAAAATACGAGGCCGTCTCTGCGGCCTTACGGAGGTTCTTCCATATGATGATTTTTGAACGAGACATTGCGATTGACCTGGGGACCAGCAACATCCTCGTCTATGTTCGCGGCAAGGGGATCATGCTTCGCGAGCCGTCCATCGTTGCGGTGGACAAGTATACCGGGCGAATGCTGAAGGCGGGGCAGGACGCGCAGAAGATGCTGGGGCGCACGCCGGCGAACATCGTTGCGATCCATCCGATCAACGCCGGTGTGATCTCTGACTATGATATGACGGCTGCCATGCTGCACGAGCTGCTCTCGCGCGTCACGTCGTTCAGCCTTTTTAAGCCGCGCGTGCTGGTAACGGTGCCGAGCAGCGTTACCGGCGTGGAGGAGCGAAACGTCATCGACGCCGTGATCGAGGCGGGCGCGCGCAAGGTCTATCTGGTGGAGTCCGCCGTCGCGACGGCGGCGGGCGCGGGCATTGACATCGCGCGGCCGGACGGGCACTTAATCATTGATATCGGTGGCGGCACGACCGAGGTCGCGGTCGTCTCGCTCGGCGGCGTGGTGGAGTGCGAGTCCATCCCGGTCGCGGGCGATGCGTTTGACGAGGCGATCATCCGCTATATCCGCCGGAAGCACAACATTCTCATCGGCAAGCGCACCGCGGAGGATCTGAAGATCAGCATCGGCTGCCTCGTGCCGCGCGGCGATATCGGCATGGAGGAGATCAAGGGCCGCTGCCTCACGACCGGGCTTCCAAAATCCGTGAAGATCACCTCGGTCGAGCTTGTAGAGGCAATCGCGGAGCCGGCAAAGACGATCCTGGAAACCATCCATATGGTGCTCGAGCGCACGCCGCCGGAGCTGGTGGCGGATCTCGCGGAGAACGGCATTCTCATGTCCGGCGGCGGAAGCCTGATCTTCGGGTTTGACCAGCTTGTCCAGAAGGATACCGGAATCCCCACCGTTGTTGTGGAGGACGCGCTTGCCTGCGCGGCCTTCGGCGGCGGCAAGCTGCTGATGAATCTGAACGATATGCAGGACGGCATGGTCAATCTCGCGCGCAAGCGCCGAATGAAGGAATAAGCATCTGCCAGCACAAAACCAAATCACAGAAAGAAAGGCGGCTGCACCGCGGCCGGAAGGGGTTAATGTATGAACATCGTATGCTTGGATATGGAAGGCGTTCTGGTGCCGGAGATATGGGTGGCGTTCGCGGAGGCGAGCGGCATCCCCGAGCTGAAGCGAACCACGCGGAATGAACCGGATTACAGCAAGCTGATGCGCTGGCGTCTGGGCATTCTCAAGGAACACGGACTGGGGCTTGCAGAGATTCAGGACACCATTGCCCGGATTGACCCGCTGCCCGGCGCAAAGGAATTTCTGGACGAGCTTCGGTCGATCACACAGGCGGTCATTCTCAGCGATACGTTCACGCAATTCGCCGCGCCGCTTATGAAAAAGCTCGGCTGGCCGACCATTTTCTGCAACACGCTGGTCGTCGCCCCGGATGGGACGGTGGAGGATTTCCGTCTTCGCATCTCCCATACGAAGCTCGCGACGGTCAAGGCCTTTCAATCCATTGGCTACGATACCATTGCCGCGGGAGACAGCTTCAATGATCTTGAGATGATCCAGGCGAGCAAGGCGGGCTTTTTGTTCCGCAGCACGGAACAGATCAAAAGGGACTACCCGAATCTGCCGGCATACGAGACCTATGACGAGCTGCTGGACGCCATCAAGCGCGTATTGGATGACTGAGGCTGTCGAAAAACATGTTTTTCGACAGACGGAATCGTCCTGCAAGCAAAGGCTTGCAGGACGATTTTTCATGACCGTTCAGTTTTTCAAAGCTTGCTGTTGAGCCACGAGAGAATATCCTCGTAGACGGCTTCTTTATTGATCTCGTTGAGCATTTCATGCCGTCCCTCCGGATAGAGCTTCAGCAGCACATCCCGCATTCCTACCTTCAGAAACCGATCGTAAACCTTCTTCACGCCCTTGCCATAGTTACCGACCGGGTCCATATCGCCGGAATAGAAAAACACCGGCATGGCTTTGTTCATGCGGTTCAGATTTTCGGACTTCCAGATATACTGCAGGCCGTTCATCATGTCAAGAAACAGTCCGGCGGAGGCTGGCATCCCGCAAAGCGGATCGGCGACGTAGGCGTCAACAACCGCCGGGTCGCGGGAGAGCCAGTCGAGCGACGTGCGGACATTCTCATAGCGCTTGGTGTAGCTGCCGAAGGCCATTTTGTTGATGCGCATGCTGGGATAATTCGCGCCGTGCTTCGACCGCTCCAGCTTTGCGATGAGCTTGCCGCCCGCGATCACCGCGCCAGGATTCTGACCTGTGCCGCTGATGATGACGCCATGCAGCGCGTTGGGATAGCGGATGATATATGTGCGCGCGAGAAAGCTGCCCATACTGTGTCCCAGCAGGAAATAGGGGACATCCGGATATTTCTTCGCCTCCGTCTCGCGCAGGCGATCCATGTCCTCCACAACCAGATCCCAACCCTTTTCCTCGCCGAAGAAGCAGCGCTCGCCGTCGGTCTGCGCCGTCTTGCCATGGCCGAGGTGGTCATTTCCGACGGCAACGAACCCGTTTTCCGCCAGAAACTGCATAAACGGGATGTAGCGGTCGATGTACTCCGCGATACCGTGCGCGATCTGGACGACGCCCCGGACTTCCCCGTCCGGCACACATTCGCGGGCAAAAACCTGATGCTTCCCGTCGCTGGACAAAAACGTGAATTCCTGTAAGGATGGCATGGAAATCTTCCTTTCTGTATGTTATAATAAAATCCACATTCTGATTTTAGTATATCTGACGTTTCCCGTCAAGGAAAATGGAGGCATTCTATGAACGGCTACCTTATCGCGCTCGACCAGGGTACAACCAGCTCGCGCTCGATCATTTTCAATCGCTCCGGCGAGATCGTTTCGCTCGCGCAATACCCATTTGCGCAGATCTATCCGCAGCCCGGCTGGGTCGAGCACGACCCGATGGTTATCCTGGAGTCACAACTTCACGCCATGGGTGAGGCGTTTGAAAAAAGCGGCCTTTCGCCGACGGATATCGCCGGCGTCGGCATCACAAATCAGCGGGAAACGACCATCGTGTGGGATAAAACCACCGGTAAGCCGGTTTATAACGCCATTGTCTGGCAGTGCCGCCGCACGGCCTCGATCTGCGACGCGCTGGAGGAGGAGGGGGCCGCGGCTTACGTCCGCGACAAGACCGGTCTGTTGATCGACGCCTATTTTTCCGGCACGAAGATCAAATGGATCCTGGACAATGTCCCCGGCGCGCGCGAGCGGGCCGAGCGCGGCGAGCTCCTGTTCGGCACTGTGGATTCATGGCTGATCTGGAACCTCACGGGCGGAAAGGCGCACGTCTCGGACTACTCCAACTGCTCGCGCACGATGCTGTTTGATATTGACGCGCTTCGCTGGGACGAGGAGCTTTGCCGCGTGCTCGGCATCCCGATGTCCATGCTGCCGGAGCCGGTGCCGTCCGCGCGGATTTATGGCCACATCGCGCCCGGCCTTCCCGGGCTGGAGATGCTGGAGGGCGTCCCGGTCTGCGGCAGCGCGGGCGATCAGGCGGCGGCGCTGTTGGGGCAGGCGTGCGTAGAGCCGGGCCAGGCGAAGAATACATACGGCACCGGCTGCTTCACGCTGATGAACACCGGCGCGCATTCCGTTCGCAGCGTGAGCGGACTGGTCACCAGCGTGGCGTGGTCCGTGAACGGACAGACGACTTACGCGCTGGAGGGCAGCGTCTTTAACGCGGGCAGCTCCGTGCAGTGGCTGCGCGACGAGCTGGGGCTGATCTCCACCTCGCATGAGTGTGATCTGCTGGCGGAGACCGTACCGGACAACGGCGGCGTTTATCTCGTCTCCGCGTTCACGGGCCTCGGCGCGCCGCGCTGGGATATGTATGCCCGCGGCACGATTGTCGGCCTCACGCGCGGCACGACAAAGGCGCACATCGCCCGCGCCACGCTTGAGGGCATCGCCTATCAGGTCCAGGACCTGCTGGACGCCATGGAGCTGGACGCCGGGCACGGGATCTCCATCCTGCGTGTGGACGGCGGCGCGTCGGTGAGCAATTTTCTCATGCAATTCCAGGCGGACATGATCCGAAAGCCGATCGACCGGCCCAAAATGGTGGAGACAACGGCGTTCGGCGCGGCGTTCCTGGCGGGGCTGGCCACCGGCGTGTGGAGCGAAATCGGGGACGCGGCGCAAATCCGCCAGTCTGACCGGATTTTCGCCCCGCAGATGGACGCGGAGCAGGCCGGGCGGCAGCATGCGCAGTGGTTACGCGCGGTGGAAAGGGCGGAAAAGTGGATCGAGAAGTGACTGCGCCCATCTTTCAGCCAGCGGATATTCTCCTTCCGGCGGACGCCGATCTGCGCCGCTGGAGCGTGATTGCCTGCGATCAGTTCACATCGGATGCGGCATACTGGTCGGCCGTGGAGCGTGAGGTCGGCGACGCGCCGTCCACACTGCGCCTGATGCTGCCGGAGTTTTATCTCGGCCGGTGTGACGAGCAGGCCGCTGCCGCCGATATTCAGGAAACGATGCGTCGGTATCTGGACGCGGATGTGTTTCGCACCGTGCCGCAGAGTTTTGTATATCTGGAGCGCACACTTCCATCCGGCGTCGTGCGCCGCGGACTGGTCGGGCAGCTTGATCTGGAGGCGTATGACTATCGCCGCGAGGCGGTGTCGCCCGTGCGGGCGACCGAGGGAACGGTGGAAGAGCGCCTGCCCCCGCGCGTCCGGGTGCGCAGCGCGGCGCCGCTGGAAATGCCGCATATCATGCTCTTTCTGGACGATCCGTCGGACGCGGCGATGCGCGCGGCGGAAGCGTGCGCCGGAGAAACGCTCTATGACTTTGACCTCATGGCGGCCGGCGGGCACGTCCGCGGGCGGCGCATATCCGGCGCTGAGGCGCGCGCGCTTGCGGTGCAGATCTCAGCCGGCGCGGCGTCTGACGGCGCGGTTCGCTTTGCCGTAGGCGACGGCAATCACAGCCTCGCCGCGGCGCGCAAGTGCTGGCTGGAGAAAAAGCGCCGGCTGACGCCGGAGGAAGCCGCAGCGGACCCGGCGCGCTACGCGCTGGCAGAGCTGGTGAACATCCACGATCCCGCGATCACCTTCGCCCCCATTCACCGTGTGCTGCTGCGCACCGACCCGTCGGAATGGTTTAGCGCGGCGGAAAAGGCGCTCGCTGAACCGGGAGACGGCCGGACGATCACGCTGCTCGCTGCGGGCGAGCGGCGCACCATTCTTGTCAGGAGCGATTCGATCGGTACGCTCATCGCCGATGTCGAGCGCTTCTGTCGGGACTATCAAAGCCGGCACGGCGGGACGCTCGACTATATCCACGGCGACGCAGAAGCCGCGCGGCTCGCGGCCGCCGAGGGCTGCTGCGGCGTACTCCTTCCGCAGATGGAAAAGAGCGAGTTGTTCCCATCCATCACGCACAGCGGACCGTTCCCCAAGAAAAGCTTTTCCATCGGCCTCGGCCGAGACAAGCGATACTATCTGGAGTGCCGAAAAATTCAGTAGACCCCAAAAGCCACGAAGAGTTCACGCCCGGAGGCGTGAACTCTTCGTGGCTTTTTTTGACAAGTTAAAAGAGTTACATCTGTTTGATCTTTTTCAGATATCAGTCAAGCTTCGACGTTTCCAGCTTCCAGTATGCATGCTTTACAGGCGGGAGAACATATAAAACGGCTAAAACCCTTGAAAATAAAGGACTTTAGCCGTTTAGATATGCTGTTTTGTCGCTTATTTATCGCTTAAATCTACAAGCAGATACTAAAAGATAGCGGACGATATAAGATAAGGCGATTTCTATATATCGCTCTTGTGGCGTTGCAACTCTACAAATTGAAATTTGTCTTTCTCATCTGGCTTTTGCGGGTTTCTTTTCCGGAAGCTCTGTATACATACCATCCAGAAGTTCCAGAACAAGCGCCGTATCTTCAAATCTATCAAATACATGCATCAGTGTCTTTGAGCCTTCATACGGATAACGCAGTTCGGAATCTGCAAGTAGCCTGTCCGATGTCGGCGTTCTCTTCAAAAACAGTTCATTATCGCAAATGTCACCGATCAGCTTCCCATTGAGGTATACAAGATATCCGCCCATCATGAATTTTATGACAATATCACCGGCTGCGGAAAAAACCTCACGAACATATTCGTTAAATTCATTCACTATGATTACCTCCTTCAAATTCCGATTTGTTATTCCGCGTCGCTGGTTATCTCCACTATGTCGTCAAGCGTACAGCCAAGGGCGACACAGATTTTTGCTAAACTGTCCAATGCTACAGGTTCGTCTTTTCCCATTTTGGCAAGTATGTTCGTGCTGATACCTGCCGCCTTGCGCATTTCCGTTTTCGTCATGCGCTTGTCAATCAATAGTTTCCACAATTGGTTATAGCTGTATGTCATGCGCCGGACCTCCGAAAACATCATATAATAACACAGGATAAATTATAGCATAAGCTGCGGCGGTTGTCAATAATTTATCCTGTAAACATGATACGAAATTTCTGTGTCCAATTGTTGTTCTATTCACTCACGCCTCGGCATAGGATGTGCTGAACAAAAGAGAAGGGGGTCTTCCATGTACTATCCCAGTGATATTTTGCGCCTTTTTCCCTCCGGGCTGGCGGACGCGCTGCGGGCCTGCAGGGCGGACACGCCCGACGTTGTGGAAGAGATCCGCTGCCGGGTGGACAGGCCGGCAACGGTGCTGACCGCGTCAGGTGCGCGGCGCGTGGAGGGGGCCGTTACGACCGGCGCGGATCTGGACGCTTTGCTGGAGCGCGCCGCGGAGGCGTCCTTACATACCTACGCCGAAGAGCTCCGGCGCGGCTTTTTGCACACCTCCTCCGGCTGCCGGATCGGCATCTGCGGGAGCGCATACTGTCGGGACGGCGCACTGTCCGGGATCCGCCAGATCAGCTCCGTTTCCGTCCGCATTCCGCATGAAGTACACGGATGCGCGGACGCTGTCTTTCCCGCGTTGACGGACGGCGGATTTCAAAGCACGCTCCTGCTCTCGCCGCCGGGCTTCGGCAAGACGACGCTGCTGCGGGAGCTGATCCGCCGCCTGTCTGAGTCGGGACTGCGGATATCCGTCGCGGACGAGCGCGGCGAGATCGCCGCCGTACACGACCGGGCGCCACGGTTTGATCTGGGTCCGAACACGGACGTGATGACGGGCGGCGCGAAAGGGGAGAGCTGCATGCTGCTGCTGCGCGCCATGAATCCGCAGCTCCTGGCGTTTGACGAGATCACGGCCGCGTCGGATATCGCGGCAGTTGAGGCGGCCGCCGGCTGCGGCGTGGAGCTGCTTGCCACTGCGCACGCGGAAAACAGCGCGTCCATGCGGCAGCGCGCGCTCTACCGTGAGCTTCTGAGCAGCGGGATTTTCAAGCGCGCCGTCTGGATCCGGCGCGAGGGCGCCGCGCGGCGGTACGCGATAGAGGCGCTGTGAAGATGCGGTGGCTTGGAGCGATTATGATCTTTTGCGCTGCCGGAGGAATCGGCCTTTCCGGGGCGATGGAGCTGCGCCGCAGGCCGCGCCTGCTGCACAGCCTGGCGGATGCACTTTCCCTTCTGCGCAGCGATATTGTATGCCGTCTGCTGCCGCTGCCGGAGGCGCTGCACCACGTCGCGGAAGCATCCCCGGGGGAAACAGGGCAGTGCTTTTTTAGCCTCGCCGGGAAAATCGGGGAGACCGAGGCGTCCTTCTCCGCGCTCTGGCACGAGGCGGTCGGCGGGCTGAATTTGCCGCAGTCTGAGGCAACCGCCGCGCTGCTGGCGCTTGGCGAGCAGCTTGGAAGATACGACGCCGAGGCGCAGGCGCGCGCCATTGACGCCTGTATCGCCGCGCTGCATACAGCGGAGGATGCCGCCCGGCAGAGCGCCGCGCAAAAAGGGAAGCTGTATTCCGGGCTGGGATTTACGGTCGGCATGATGCTGGCCGTCACGCTCTACTGAAAACGGAGGGAGAAAGATGGGCGTCGATCTCATTTTCAAAATTGCGGCGATCGGAATCCTTGTTGCCGTTCTGAATCTTCTGCTGTCCCGCGCGGGGCGGGACGAGCAGGCGCTCATGACGACGATTGCGGGCCTCGTGGTCGTGCTGGTTCTGGTCGTGGAAAAAATCAGCGAGCTGTTTGATCTCATCAAGAGCCTGTTTTCCTTTTAGCGCGATGGAGCTTTTGATAAAAGCCCTTGTGATCGGCATCGCCTCAACGCTGCTTGCGCTCGCGATCCGGCAGACGGTGCCGGGCGTCTCGCTCTCGCTCGGACTCGCGGCGTCGGCGCTGATCCTGCTGCTCGTGATGGCGGCGCTGGACCCGCTTCTGCAATTCCTGCGGGAGGTCATTGCGCTGTGCGACGTATCCGGCGTCTACACCGGACCGATTCTGAAGTGCATGGCCATCAGCATTTTGTGCACCGCCGGAGCGTCGCTCTGCAGGGACGCGGGACAGGCCTCCGCCGCAGCCGGCATTGAGCTTGCCGGCGTCGCCGGCGCGCTTTACGCAGCGCTGCCGCTGCTGAATACGTTCCTTCACATGATCGGAGAAATGCTGTGAAACGGATGCTGTTAACCTTGTTGATGGCGCTCGTCTGCGCACTTTCGCTGCGCTGCGGCGCCGCGGCCGCCGACCTCCAGTCGGAGCAGAGCGCCGCATACGGCGCGGACGCCGTGGAGCAGTCGCTGCCGGAGGCGGCTTACGAGACCTTCGGCGCGCTCACGCTCAAGGACGCGGCCTCTCCGGAGGCGCAGCTGGAGAAGCTATGGACAAAACTCACCGGCGCGTCACAGGATATCCTCTTTTCTGCCGCGCGAAACGCGGCGCTGCTGCTCATCGTCGTATTTCTCTCGTCGTTTTGCGGGACGATCTCCGGCGGGTCCGCCTGCTCCGGCGTCGCGCGGACCGCAAGCGCAATCGCTGTATCGGTACTGAGCGCAGAGCATGTAACGTCCTGCGTCGCCGTCGGGCGTGAGGCGCTGTGGGCGCTTTCGGATTTCTCGAGGGTGCTGCTGCCCAGCCTCTGTACCGCCGCGGCGGCGGGCGGCGCAATCACCTCGGCCGGGGCGAAGTATGCTGCGACGACGCTGTTTTTTGACCTTCTCATCACGGTGGAGACAGACCTCCTCCTGCCGGCGCTCTACGCCTACGCCGCGATGATGATCGCGGGGAATGCGCTGCAAAACGAACTGCTGCTGTCCATATCCTCTCTGCTCAAGGCAGTCATCAAGTGGTTCCTGCTCGCGGTAGCGACCATTTTCACTGCCTATCTTGCGATTACCGGAATCTTGACCAGCACGGCGGATGCCGCCGCTGCCAAGGCCGCAAAGACTGCGATTTCGGCCGCGCTGCCGGTCGTGGGCAGCATCCTGTCGGACGCGGCCGCAACGCTCGTATCCGGCGCGGCCGTCATCCGAAACGGGATCGGCGTTCTGGGAATGCTGGGCGTGCTAGCGGTCTGCGGGATTCCGTTTCTTACCTTGGGGGTGCACTACTTGTTATATCAGCTTACAGGCGGAATCGCCGCCGCGTTCTGCGAAAAGCAGCTTGCAAATCTGATCCAGGGCTTTGCCGATGTCTATGCGTTCCTTCTTGGAATGACGGGCGCCGCGTCATTTATCCTGTTTCTTTCGATCGTGTCGAGCATGAAGGCGGTGAGCGTCGGATGATGGAGCCGGTCTATCATTGGCTGCTCTCGCTGGTCGGGATCGCGCTGCTCATAGCGATTGCCTCCTTCTTTCCCAAAAGTGAGGGAATGAAGCATACGCTGCGACTGATTGGCGCCGCCGCGCTCTCGACGGCGCTGCTTGCGCCACTGCTGCGGTTCGACTATCAGACCTACGCGGGCGCGCTGCAGCAGTATCGGGACGGCGTCTCATGGGACGCCGCGGCCATGGAAAATACGCAGGCGCGGCTCAGCCGCTCAATCATAGAATCCGAATGCAGCGCATATATATTGGACAAAGCCGCGCAGCTTGGCGTTCCGCTGCAGGCGGCGGAGGTGGCCGTGCAATGGAGCACGGACGGCTACTGGCTTCCCAGCGCGGCGGTGCTGACGCTGCCGGAGGGGACGGCGCGCAGCGATGCGCTGGCAGATGCAATCGAAGCGGATCTTGGCATCGCAAAGGACGCACAGGAATGGAGAGAGGGAGTACAGACCGATGAAACAGAGTAAGCTTCTGCAAGTATGGGACCGGTATAAATTCGCCCTGCTCATCCTGCTGGTAGGCGTCGCGCTGTTGCTGCTGCCGGATCGGGACGCCAAAGCCTCCGAACGGTCGGAGCCTGCCGCGGAAACGGTCAGCGCGCAGCAGGAGGCGGAGGCGGCGGAAGCGCGTCTTGCGTCCATCCTCTCCGAGATCGAGGGCGCCGGGCGCGTGCGGGTGCTGCTGTCGTTTCGCACCTCCGCGGAGACGGAATACGTCTCGGACGGGGATGAGACAGTGATCGTCTCCACGGGCAGCGGAAGGCAGAGCGCCGTCACACGAAGGACGATCTATCCGCAGTATCAGGGCGCGGTGATTGTGTGCGACGGCGGCGACTCGCCGCAGGTCCGGCTGAATATCCTGCAGGCGGTCTCACAGTTTACCGGGCTGGGGACTGATCAAATCTCCGTCCTGAAGCTGCGGGCGGGGGCGCAATAAAACAAACAGGAGGATGTCGGTATTTATGAAGAAACACATGAAGCGAAACATCACGATTCTGACGGTGCTGCTGTTCGTCTGCGCGGCGGTGTATTTCAACTGGTCATATAACAACCAGTGGGGCGCCGCGGACGCGGAAATGGTGTCGGCGGAGGACGCGGCCATGGCGGCGGCACAGGCGGAGGAGAGCGCGCAGCCGGAAGCGAAGGAGACGGTGTCGGATTATTTTGCCGAGGCAAGGCTCACCCGTCAGCAGTCGCGCGACGAGGCGCTGTCGCTGCTGGAGTCGGCCTCGGCCGCGGAGGGCGCGTCGCAGGAGACCATCGACAGCGCCATGACGGCCATCTCCGCGATGGCAACTGCCTCCATGACAGAGACGCAGATCGAGAACATGCTGCTGGCAAAGAACTTCGCCGAATGCGTGGCCTATGTCACGAGCGACGGCGTAACCGTCGCCGTGCCGGCGCCGGAGGAGGGCCTGACGGAGGCGCAGGTTGCGACCATCACGGATGCGATCGTCAGCGACACGGACTTTGCGGCAACGCAGATCAAGGTTGTGGAAGTAAAAAACTGAGCAGGCTTTTCCAAAATGCAAGGCGGGAGGTTTTTCCTGCCTTGCATTTTATACTTTCTTTTTCCGGGAATCCGTGCTAAACTGTATCTTGCATCAATATGACTGGAGGGAATGCATTATGCCTGAAAACTATATCACCTGCCAGGATGAAAAGGGCAGCATCAATATTTCCGAGGACGTCGTGCTTGCGATGGTACGCGCCGCAATCACGGAGGTGGACGGCGTGGCCGGCCTTGCGACCCCCGCCGGGACGGAGCTGGCGGAGCTGCTCGGCATCAAGTCCGCCGCCAAGGGAATCAAAGTGCAGATCCTGGACGACGTCGTGACGGTGGATATCATCATCAATGTGCGTTACGGCTGCAACGCCGTTTCCGTGGCGAAGGGCGTGCAGACGGCCGTGGCCAATGCCGTGCAGTCCATGACCGGTATGGGAATGCCGGTCGTCAATGTCCACATTTCCGGCGTTGCGTTTGAGAAATAAGAATTATGACAAGAACGGCAGCCCGTGAAATCGCCATTCAGCTCAGCTTCGCCGCGCGCGTTTCCGGCGAGGCCGCAGGTGCTGCGGCGGACGAATTTTTTACTCCGGAGTATTTTGAGACGCTCTCGGAGGAGGATCCGCTTTTCCGCGAATATCCGGACGCGCAGCAGCTCTCCTATATCCGGCAGCTCACCGCGCTGATTCAGCAGCACGCGCCGGAGCTGGATGCCTATATCGAAAAATACGCACGCGGCTGGAAGCTGGAGCGCATTTCCCAGATCGCCGCCGCCATTCTGCGCTGCGCCATGTGCGAGATTCTCTATCTGGACGATGTGCCGAACGCGGCGGCGGTGAACGAGGCTGTGGAGCTTGCCAAGGGATACGAGGAGCCGGAAACGGTCGCCTTTATCAACGGCATTCTCGGCAGCTTCCTGCGCGGCGAGATTGACGCCGCCTCTGCGGCGCCGGAAGGGTAAGGCATGGAACAGACGACTTTGACCGTATCGGAGCTCAACGCCCGCATCAAGGGCCTGCTCGACAGCGACCCCGTGCTGGAGCAGCTTGCGGTAGTCGGCGAGCTTTCCAACTATAAAATCTACCCCTCAGGGCATCACTACTTCACCTTGAAGGACGCCGAGAGCAGTCTGCGCTGCGTGATGTTTCGCAGCAGCGCCTCCAAGCTGCGCTTTCGGCCGGAAAGCGGCATGGGCGTCACCGCGGTGGGGCGGGTGTCTGTTTTCCCGCGCGACGGAGCCTATCAGCTCTATTGTACGAATCTGATCCCAACCGGCATGGGTGATCTCTACGTGGCTTACGAGCAGCTCAAGGCGCGACTGGCGCAGGAGGGGCTGTTCGCCCCCGAGCATAAGAAGCCGCTGCCGCAGTTTCCGGCGCGGATCGCCGTGATTACGTCGTCCGCCGGGGCCGCGGTGCGCGATATCATCCGCGTGCTCGGCAAGCGCTGGCCCGAAAGCAAGGTCGTGCTCCTGCCCGTGCGCGTGCAGGGCGCGGAGGCCCCTGCCGAGATCGTCGGCGCCATTCGGTACGCCAACCGCTATCAGGTGGCCGACCTAATTATCACCGGGCGCGGCGGCGGCTCGATCGAGGACCTCTGGGCATTCAATGACGAGCGGGTCGCGCGCGCGATTTATGAATCCCGTCTCCCGGTGATCTCCGCCGTGGGACACGAGCCGGATGTGACGATCTCCGACTTTGTCGCGGATGTGCGCGCGGCGACGCCGTCCAATGCGGCGGAGCTTGCGGTTCCGGATCAGACGGACGTGCGCGATGCGCTCGCCGGGTATGAGATTCGCCTGTCGCAGGCGATGCGCAAGCACTTGACGGACCGGCGCGCGCGGCTGGACGAGCTTTCCGGCCGAAAGGTGCTTACCAGCCCGACCGCATATCTGGACGGCAAGCGTGTGGAACTGGATTATCTGCGCAGCAGACTCATTGGCGCGGGCGACGGCTATCTCGCGGCGCATAAACAGATGTTTGCGCGCACAACCGCCGCGCTGGACGCGATGAGCCCGCTGAAGGTGCTCGCGCGCGGCTACTCCGTCGCAACGGCGGCGGACGGTGCGATCATAAAATCCACCGGATCGGTATCGGTCGGCGACGCGCTGCGCCTTCGCCTGGCAGACGGCGCGCTGCGGTGCCGGGTAGAGGAGAAGGAGGAACCCCATGGAAGAAAAGAAGCTGTCCTTTGAGGACGCGATGCAGCGGCTGGACGGGATCGTCCGCCGGCTTGAAAAGGGCGACGTTGCGCTGGAGGAATCTCTTGTGCTGTTTGAAGAGGGGTCGCGTCTGCTGGCGCAGTGCAGCAAGCAGCTGGACGCGGCCGAGCAAAAGGTTGTCATGCTGAAAAAGGGAAGCGATGGCGCGCCGGTCGAGCTGCCGTTTGAGAGCGAGGGCGTTTAATCAATGTTCGATTTTCAGACGGAATATAATCGGGACAAATCGCTTGTTGATACGGCGCTTGCGGCGTATTATACCAACGCCGACGCCCCATATCGTACGCTGCTGGAGTCGATGCGCTACAGTCTCAACGCCGGCGGAAAGCGCCTGCGTCCCGTGCTGGTGCTGGCGTTCTGCCGCGCCTGCGGCGGAGACGCGGCGGCGGCGCTTCCGGCGGCCTGCGCCATTGAAATGGTCCACACGTATTCCCTTATCCACGACGATCTGCCATGCATGGACAATGACGAGCTGCGCCGCGGCAAGCCCACGAATCACGTGATCTACGGAGAATGCACCGCAACGCTGGCGGGCGACGCGCTGCAGGCGGAGGCGTTCCGCACGATTCTGGAGAGTGGTCTTCCGGTGGCGGTGCGCGCGGAGTGCGCCCGGCTTTTGGCGGAGGCCGCCGGGACGAGCGGCATCTGCGGCGGCCAGCAGCTTGACATGGAGGGAGAGGGAAAACCCCTCACCCGCGAGGAGCTGCTGGAGATTCACAGCCGCAAGACCGCCGCGATGTTTCACGCGGCCTGCCGCATGGGCATCGCCTGCGGCAATGGGTCGGACACGCAGCTTGCGGCGGCGGAGACTTATGCGCACGCACTGGGGCTCGCCTTTCAGATTCGGGACGATATGCTGGATGTGATCAGCACGGCGGAGGAGCTCGGCAAGCCCATCGGCTCCGACGCGCAGGAAGGGAAGACGACCTTCATGTCGCTCTATGGTCTGGAGCGCTGCCAGCGCGAAGTGCATGATCTCACGAATCAGGCGGCTTCGGCCGTGGCGGGCGCGTTTTCTGACTCCGCCTTTCTGCAGGCGCTGGCGCGTTCACTGGAGACGCGCCGGAGCTGATGCTCCCAAAGCTAATTTTTGCGTGAGGTATCCGTTTTGAGCCTATTAGAACAAATTCAATCTCCCGACGATCTGAAGGCGTTGCCGGAATCCCGGATTCCCCAGCTCTGTTCAGAGCTTCGATCGTTTCTGGTGCAGACGATTTCTCAGACCGGCGGCCATCTGGCGTCCAACCTTGGCGCCGTGGAGCTGACGGTCGCCATTCACCGGGTCTATGACACTTCAAAGGATCGTCTGCTTTTCGACGTTGGCCATCAGAGCTACGTCCATAAGATTCTCACCGGGCGGCGCGATGCGTTCCACACGCTTCGGCAGTATGGCGGCATCGCCGGTTTTCCCAAGCCGGGCGAGAGCGCGCATGACGCCTTTGCCGCCGGGCACGCATCCACGTCCATTTCCGCCGCGCTCGGCATGGCGCGGGCGCGAACGCTGCGCGGCGAGGATTACGACGTCGTCGCGCTGATCGGCGACGGCGCGCTCACCGGCGGGTTGGCCTATGAGGGGCTGTCCGACGCCGGACAGAGCGGCGAGCCGCTGGTCATCATTTTGAACGACAATGGAATGTCCATCCACAAAAACGTCGGCGGTATGGCGACGCTGCTCTCCAAGCAGCGCGTGACGCCGTCCTATCTCCGCTTCAAGCGGTTTTACCGCAGCACCGTCGGACAGGTCAAGCCGGTTTATGATGTGCTCCATCGCGTGAAGGAGCGCGTAAAGGCCGGCGTTCTGCCGGATAACATGTTCGACGATATGGGCTTTTACTATATCGGCCCCGTGGATGGGCACGACGAACACGAGATGGAGCGCGTGCTGCGCTGGGCGCGCGATTTGCGCCAGCCGGTGCTGCTGCATGTTATCACCAAGAAGGGCAAGGGCGTGCCTTATACGGAGCGCGCGCCGGAAAGCTATCACGGCGTCGGAAAATTTGACGCGCGCACAGGAGCGCTGCCCCCGGAAAAGGACTGCTTTTCCGCGATCTTTGGCGATGCCCTGATTGAATTTGCAAGGCAGGACCCCAATCTCGTTGCAATCACCGCGGCCATGGCCAGCGGAACGGGGCTTACAGCGTTTTCTGAACGATATCCCGACCGGTTTTTCGACGTCGGCATTGCCGAGGAGCACGCCGTCACGATGGCGGGCGCCATGGCAAAGCAGGGGCTGCACCCGGTATTTGCCGTGTATTCAAGCTTTTTACAGCGCGGATATGATATGCTGCTGCACGATGTTGCGCTGCAGCGGCTTCACGTCGTGTTCGGGGTAGATCGGGCGGGCGTCGTCGGAAACGACGGCGACACGCATAACGGCTGCTTTGATGTCAGCTATCTGGGGTCTGTGCCGGGAATGACGCTTTTTTGCCCTGCCAGCTATGCGGAGCTTCGCGAGATGCTGCGCATGGCGCTGTATGAGACGGAGGGCCCCGTCGCCGTGCGCTACCCGCGCGGCGGGGAGGGCGCGTACAAAGACCTGCGCACGGAAGCTGCGGCATGTCTGCGGCCAGGATGCGACGTTACGATTGTGACCTATGGCATTCTGACCAACGAAGCGCTCGCCGCGGCGGAGCTTCTTGCGAAGTCCGGCGTCTCCGCCGAGATCATCAAGCTTGGGCGCGTGCTTCCGCCGGAAACGGATCTGGCTCTGGCGTCGATTCGGAAAACCGGACGTTTGATCGTCCTGGAGGACGTCTGCGCGGCTGGCTGCGCGGGCACGTATCTGCTGGCCGCGGCGGAGCAGGCCGGCATCCCGCTGGCCGCGGCGCGGCTGCTCAATCTGCAAAGCGGCGTCGTTACGCATGGGGATCCTGAGCTTCTGACGCAGCAATACGGGCTGGATGCCGCCTCCGTGGCGGCCGCCGCGCGCGGCATGATCGACGGCGGGGAAGGAGTCTGCGGTGAAGAAAATCCGGCTTGACCAGCTTGTGTATGATCTCGGTCTGGCGGAGAGCCGGGAGCGCGCGAAGACGACGATCATGTGCGGACTCGTTTACGTCAACGGACAAAAAGCGGAAAAGCCCGGGGTGCAGGTGTCTCCGGACGCAGGCATTGAGGTGCGCGGAGACGCGCTTCCATATGTGAGTCGCGGCGGGTTCAAGCTGGAAAAAGCGCTGCAGGTGTTCCCGGTCGATCCGCAGGACCTTGTCTGCATCGACTGCGGCGCCTCCACCGGAGGATTTACGGACGTGCTGCTGAAAAACGGCGCGAAGCGGGTCTACGCCGTAGACGTGGGTTATGGCCAGCTCGCATGGAGCCTGCGCAGCGACGCGCGCGTCGTCTCCATGGAGCGCACGAACGTTCGCCATCTCACACCGGAGCAGATCTCGGAGCCAATAGATCTTGCGGTCATGGACCTTTCTTTTATTTCTCTGCGGCTGATTCTGCCTGCGGTGCATCCGCTTTTGCGGGAGGGCGCCGCCGTGCTGTGCCTCATCAAGCCGCAGTTTGAAGCCGGCAGGGAAGAGGTCGGCAAAAAAGGCGTCGTCCGTGACCAGAGGGTCCATCTTCAGGTGCTGCAGCAGTTTCTGGAGTATGCTCCGGCTGCGGGCTACACGGTGCTCGGATTGGATTTTTCACCGATCAGGGGCCCCGAGGGAAACATCGAATATCTCGGCTATCTGCGCAAGGGAACGTGCCCCGCGTCGGTCCCGGACCCCGCGGCGGTGGTTGCGCGGTCCCACGAGAGCTTGGAAAAAAGGTGATTTGGAATGCGTGGTCATATTGTCCTGGCAGCAAATCCGTTTCGCGACGCGCAATTTGAAAAAGCGCGCACAATTTATGATCTTTTGACGCAAAACGGACACAGCGTCATTGCCTCCCCGGTATTCATAACCAGATGGGGCGAGGCCGAGCGATCCATGCGCTGTCTGCCGCTGGAGGAAGCGATTGAAGGCGCGGCGCTCGTCATTGCCCTGGGTGGCGACGGAACGATCCTCCATGTCGCGGACGCGGTTCGCGGGCTGGAACTGCCCATCATAGGCGTCAATCTGGGGGGGAAGGGCTTTCTTGCCGGTCTGGAGGAGACGGAGACGCAGGAGCTGCTCTCCGTGGCGGACGGGCATTACAGCGTCAGCCGCAGAATGATGCTGGATGTCGAGCTGCTGCGCAGCGGAGAAACGACGTTTCGCCAGTGTGTGCTCAACGACGTGGTCGTTCACGGCGCCAACGTGGACTGCATCGGCATCCTTGCCCGCTGTGACGGCGTTCCCGTGACGCATTTTAACGGCGACGGGATCATCATTTCCACGCCAACCGGCTCGACCGCGTATTCCATGTCGGCCGGCGGGCCGCTCGTGGAGCCGGACAGCGAGAATATCATCCTGACGCCGATCTGTCCGCACACGATGGTGGGAAAATCCTTCGTGCTGCGGCCCGGTCGCACGATCACCGTCGAGCCGGAGCGCATTCATGACAGGCCGGCCATTCTGGTGGCGGACGGCGGCGACGGCGTGCCGCTCAACGGCGGCGACCATGTCCGCATCCATAAATCCGACTGCACAGTTTTGCTTGCGGACGTCGGCACACGCAGCTTTTATGAAACCGCATTTCAGAAATTGACCGGACGATTTTAGCGCGGAGGCTCGCACATGAAAACAACGAGACAAAATGTCATTCTTTCGATCATTGAAAAACAGGAGATCGAAACGCAAAACCAGCTCATGGAGGCGCTGGCGCAGCGCGGCATCAAAAGCACACAGGCCACGCTTTCCCGCGACATCAAGGAGCTGCATCTAATCAAGACGCTCTCCGCCAGCGGCAAATATCGCTACACGGCCCCATCTGGGGACGAGGTGCCCGGATATGATGACCGTCTGCGGAAAATCTTTCGCGAGAGCGTGACGTCGCATGCCGCGGCGCAGAATATCATCGTCATCAAAACGCTGCCGGGCCTTGCCAACGCCGCCGCCTCGACGCTGGACAGCATGAATCTGGAGACGCTCGTTGGAACGCTGGCCGGCGACGACACCGTGATGCTGGTGATGAAAGACAGCGTGTCGGCGCTGGAATTTTGCAAGGAAATCGAAAAGATGCTTTGATCGTTTCGGGGGTGAACCGGAATGCTCCAGGAACTGCATATTGAAAACATCGCGGTCATCGAGCGCGCGGATCTGACGTTCGGCGCGGGTCTCAATATCCTCACGGGCGAGACCGGCGCGGGCAAGTCCATCGTGGTCGATTCGCTTTACGCGGTGCTGGGAGGGCGCGCCTCGCGCGAGCTTGTGCGCACCGGAGCGGACAAGGCCGTGATCTGCGCCACATTCGATCCGGAAGCGGCGGCGCAGTGGTGCGCCGACAATGAAATCGACCTTGACGACGAGCTGATCCTCCGCCGGCAGATCACGGCCGAGGGCAAGACCGCCTGCCGCGTCTGCGGCGTGCCGGTCACCGCGGCGCAGCTGCGCGAGCTGGGGAGTCTGCTGCTTGATATTCATGGACAAAACGATGGGCAGCAGCTGCTGGATGAACGGCAGCATCTGCATTATCTGGATGCGTTTGGCGTGCCTGAGCGCGCGCTTGCAGCTTATACGGAGGAATATCAGAAATATATCGAGCTCTGCAGGGAGCAGGAGACGCTGCGCTCCTATGAGGACGAAAAGGAGCTTTTGACCGACAGTCTGCAGCACCAGATTGAAGAGCTGGAGCAGGCTGAGCTTCGATCCGGCGAGGAGGCGGAGCTGACGGAGCGGCGCGATCTGCTGCGAAATTTTGAAAAGTTGTCCGAGTCCGTCGAGTCGGCCTATGCGCTGCTCGATGGGCAGGATGTGAGCGCCATTTCTCTCGCCGCGGAGGCGGAGTCTGCCGTCACCCGCGCGGCGGGGTTTGCAAGCGAACTGGCAGCGCTCCCGGGTGCGGTCCACGAGGCGGTATTCACCCTGCAGGACGCGGCGGAGACGCTGCGCGATTTCCGGGACGGTCTGGATTTTTCAGAGGCGGAGTACGACCGTATCGAAAGCCGCCTCGCGCTCCTTCGGCGGCTGGAACGGAAATATCACACCGATGAAGCGGGTCTCCTGCAAAAGCTGGAGGACGCGCGGCAGCGAATCGACCAGATTGAGTACGCCGGGGACCGTCTTTTGAAGCTGGAGCGCCTGATCCGCTCGCAGGAAGCGCGCGTCCTGCAGACGGCTGACGCGCTGACAAAGGCGCGCAAGGCCGCCGCGGCGTCGCTGGAACGGCAGGTTGTGCAGGAGCTGCGCGAGCTTGCGATGCCGGGCGTTCGCTTTCAGGTGGAGATTTTGCCGCTTGGCGGTGCGCCGGGCTTTCAGTCCACGGGCGCTGACACGGTACGATTTCTTCTCTCGGCCAATGCCGGAGAAGCGCCGGGCCGGATCAGCCGCATCGCCTCCGGCGGCGAGCTTTCGCGCATCATGCTGGCGCTGAAAAATGTGTTCGCCCAGCGGGACGCCGTGCCGTCGATGGTGTTTGACGAGGTGGATGCGGGCGTATCCGGTGTGGCGGCGCAGCGCGTGGGGGAGAAACTCGCGAAGCTCTCCGCTGCAAAGCAGGTCATTTGTATCACGCATCTGCCGCAGATTGCCGCAATGGCGGATCGCCATTACCGCATTGAAAAATCAGAGGCCGACGGACGGACCCGCACCACCGTGGAGCTGCTGGATCATGCCGGCAGCAGCCGGGAAATTGCCCGGCTGCACGGCGGCGACCATATCACGGATCTGACGCTTGCCAGCGCCGAAGAGCAGCTGGCCTCGGCGGCACATTATAAAAAAACCGTTCGCGTCGAGGCGAACGAAAAAGGGAGCAATCAAGTATGACAGTAAACGAACAGGCAATCGCATATCACGCCAATGGCTGCAACTGCGCGCAGAGCGTTCTTTGCGCGCTCAGCGCGTACACCGGGCTGGATGAAAATACGGCGCAGAGGATTGCCGCCGGTTTTGGCGGCGGCGTGCGCTGTGGCGAGATCTGCGGCGCGATCAGCGGCGGCGTGATGGCGCTCGGCATGGCCGATGCCCGCACGGCATCCGCCAAAACGATGCAGCTGACCGGAAAATTTCGCGCTGAGCACGGCTGCGTCCGGTGCCAGGAGCTGACGCAGAAATATGGCGGAAAAGGCCACTGCGACGTAATGATCTCATTTGCGGCGCAGGCCGCGGAAGCCATTTTGAAAGAATCGCGATAAACAATGCTCCCCTGACAAAACCGTCAGGGGAGTTGCCTTGCCATAACCTTGCAGGGGGGGTCACGCTTCCGGCGTCGGAAGCTTGCACACGTCGATCCACTCCAGCGCCTTGGAATAGCGGAACAATTCGTCCAGATTCAGTTCAATGGCGCTGGACGGGCTGCCGACGGCGGGGAAAACGGTCTCAAACCGCTTCAAAGATTCATCCAGATATACGGGAATCCCTTCCTTGCAGCCGAAGGGACACACGCCGCCAACCGGATGTCCAACCAGCTCCAGCACCTCATCCGCACTCAGCATCTTGGCTTTCATATGGAATTTATCCTTGAACTTGTGATTGTCAACACGTGCGTCGCCCGCGGCGAGGATCAGCATGCAGCCGTCAGCTGTTTTAAACGACAGCGTCTTGGCAATGCGCGCGCCCTCAACGCCCAGCGCCTGCGCGGCTAAGTCAACCGTGGCGCTCGACACGGTAAATTCCTGCACCCGGTCCTCCAGACCCAGCGCGCGAAAATAAGCTCTTCCGGCTTCAATAGACATAAGCTTGTTCTCCTGTCTCTCGGCAGCGCGGACGGCTGCCGCCTGTTTTTTGCAGAGTTTATCATAGCTTATGAATACGATCTCGTCAAGAGATAAAACCTATAAATACAGTCTCTTTTTCGAAAAAGGGCAAATATACGATTTTAATGGTTGCATGTATCGCAAAAAGGGTGTATAATAAATTAGTTTGGAATGTGGAGGAGACCTGTATGATTAAGGTCGCGCCGTCGATTCTTTCGGCCGATTTTTGCAATCTCGGCAGCGAAATTGCGGAAATTACGGCGGGAGGCGCCGATTATATCCACGTGGATGTCATGGACGGAATCTTCGTGCCCAATATTTCAATCGGCATTCCTGTGGTGCGCTCGATCCGCAAGCATACGGCGCACACTCTTGACGTGCACCTGATGATCGACCGCCCGCATCGCTATGTAGAGCGTTTCTGCCAGGCCGGCGCGGATCTTGTCGTGTTTCACGCGGAGGCGGACGAGCCGCAGGATCTCTTTGCGGCGATTGAGACCGTAAAGCGGCAGGGGAAAAGGGTCGGGCTGGCGATCAAGCCGAAAACGCCGGCAGAGGTGCTCTCGCCCTATTTGGCTCTGCTGGACCTGGCGCTTGTGATGACGGTGGAGCCCGGGTTTGGCGGCCAGAGCTTTCTGTCCGATATGCTTCCGAAAATCGAAACGCTCCGCGCGATGATCGACGCGCGCAACCCCGCATGCGAGTTGGAGGTCGATGGCGGGATCGACGTCCAAACCGCGCCGCTTGTCAAGCAGGCGGGCGCAAACGTACTCGTTGCCGGCAGCGCGGTGTTTCGCGAACGGGACCGCGCCGCAGCGATTCAAGCTATACGAAATGCGTAAGAGGGGAAACCATGTCCAACTTTCCAAATGCACTAGAGACTTTGATTGATAAGTTTGCCGCGCTGCCGGGCATCGGCCGCAAGAGCGCGCAGCGGCTGGCATTCCATGTGCTCGCGCTGCCGGAAGAGGAGGCGCTGTCTTTCGCCGGCGCCATCGAGGAGGCCAAGCGAACGATCCACTGCTGCACGGTCTGCCAGAATCTGACGGACAGCGAGATTTGTCCGATCTGTTCCTCCGATAAACGGGACAAAAGCACGATCTGCGTTGTGGCGGAGCCGCGCGACGTGCTTTCGTTTGAGCGCAGCAGAGAATATAACGGCGTGTATCACGTCCTGCACGGCGTGCTCTCCCCGCTGAGTCACATTGGCCCGGACGATATCCGCATTCAGGAGCTGGTGGCGCGCGTGGCCGCCGGCGGCATATCGGAGGTCATCATGGCGACAAACCCCGACACGGAGGGGGAGGCCACGGCAATGTACCTGTCGCGCCTGCTCAAACCGTTTGAAGTAAAAGTTACGCGCCTGGCCTATGGCATCCCGGTCGGCGCGAATCTGGAGTTTGCGGACGAGGCGACGCTTCTGCGCGCGCTTTCCGGCCGCATTGAAATGTGACGTTTACAGTATGGCGATTGTGGCCATACTGATGTTGTGCGCACACTACATACAAAATTGAAACATCGCGTCTGCGGCAAACGGTTTGCAGACGCGCAAAGGAGAATTTCATGGCATCAAAATTGAAAATCATTCCACTCGGCGGTCTTGGGGAAATTGGAAAAAACCTGACCGTCTACGAGTATGGAAAAGACATCATTCTGGTCGATTGCGGTATGGGCTTTCCCGATCAGGATCTTTATGGCGTGGACATGGTGATTCCCGACATTTCCTATCTGAAGGCGAATCGCGACCGTATCCGCGGCATGATTATCACCCACGGGCATGAGGACCACATCGGCGCGATCCCGTATGTGCTCAAGGAGATCGACATCCCGATCTATACCGCGCCGCTGACCGCGGCGATCATCGAACTCAAGCTGGAGGAGCATGATCTGCTCTACCACACGCAGATTTTTACGAAAAAGCCCGGCGACCGCTTCCGGCTTGGCTGCTTTGAAGTCGAGTTGATCCACGTAAATCACAGCATCGCAGACGCTGTGGCGCTCGCGATCAAAACGCCGATCGGCACTGTGATCCAAACCGGCGACTTCAAAATCGACATCACGCCCATTCAGGGCGGCATCATCGACCTGCCGCGACTTGGCCAGCTGGGGAACGAAGGCGTGCTGGCGCTTTTATCCGATTCAACAAATGTGGAGCGTCCCGGCTATTCCGCGTCGGAAAGCCGCGTGGGCGATTGCTTTGACGAACTGTTCAAAAACTGCGACAAGCGCATCATCGTCACGACCTTTGCCTCCAACGTGCACCGCATGCAGCAAATCATTGATGTTGCGGCAAAATATAAGCGCAAGGTCGGCATCACCGGGCGCAGCATGGAAAATATCATGCGCGTCGCGACGGAGCTTGGCTATGTGGACCTGCCCAAGGACATCATGGTGGACATGGCGCACATCAACAGTCTGCCGAAAAACAAGGCGGTCATCATCTGCACAGGCAGCCAGGGTGAGACCATGTCCGCGCTGCACCGCATGGCGTTTTCGGAGCATCGTCAGGTCTCCATCAACGCAGGGGACCGGATCATCATTTCCGCTTCGGCCATTCCGGGCAATGAGACGACCATCAGCAAGGTCATTGACGGGCTGTTCCAGAAGGGGGCAGAGGTCATTTATGACCGCGGTACGCCGCTGCATGTCTCCGGTCACGCCTGTCAGGAAGAGCTGAAGATGATGCTGGCGCTCACAAAGCCGCAGTATTTTATGCCGGTGCACGGCGAATATCGCATGCTGTGCAAGCACGCGGAGATCGCAAAGCAAATGGGCGTTCAGCCGAAGAACATTGTCGTCGCGGAAAACGGGACGGTCGTCGAATTTACCAAGAAGAGCGTGAAAAAGACCGACGTTGTCCCCGCCGGCGCAGTGTATATTGACGGTACGGGCGTCGGCGACGTTGGCTCGGCCGTCCTGCGTGACCGCCGCCACCTGGCGGAGGACGGCGTCGTGATGGCGATTGTGACGCTCTCGGCGGATGATGGCGAGCCGGTTGCGCCGCCGGAAATCATCACACGCGGCTTTGTCTATGTGAAGGAAGCGGATGACCTGATGGAGGAGCTGCGCCGCGTTGTAAATGAGAGCCTGGAAAGCTGCGAGCGCCATCGCATTCGCGAGTGGTCCGCCATCAAGGGGCGTATCAAATCCAACATCTCCGGCTATCTCTATAAGACGACCCGCCGCAGCCCGATGGTGCTGCCGGTCATTATTGAGGTCTGATTGGGGCGTGGGGCATGAATATCCAGATTTGGGGCAAGTCCAAGTGCTTTGATACCAAAAAAGCGGAACGTTATTTTAAAGAGCGCCGGATCAAATACCAGTATATCGACCTCTTGCGTTACGGAATGAGCCGCGGGGAACTGACCAGCGTGAAAAACGCGATCGGCCTGGACGCACTGGCCGATCCAAAGGATTATGAGTATCCGCTGTTCACACATTTGGCGTATGACGCGGATAAACTGGAAAAGCTTCTGGAGACCCCGGAGCTGCTGCGCACGCCCATCGTGCGCAACGGAAAGCAGGCTACCGTCGGCTATTGTCCGGAGATATGGGGAAGCTGGAAGTAACGAGACCCGGCGCAGCGGCAATTGAATCACGCGCACACGATCTTAACAAATCAGGCGGATCTTTCAACTCCGCCGTCTGGCGTGGGGCCAATAAAAATGCAGGAACCGGTTGGTTCCTGCATTTTTTTGAAGTGGCTTTTACGAGAAGTCCACACTGCCGCCGTCTGTGGGGATGATTGCGGCAAATGTTGTGCCGCGCGCAAGCTCCAGCGGCGTGCCATCCTCCAGGGTGTAAGTGAAGCAGTCGTTGACACTGCTGCGCGACCATTTTATCGGCACATACGTTCCGCCGGTCGCAAGATAGCCGGTGCCGGAGCCGGTAAGCTCCACTGCCAGCCTGCCGTAGTCATCCACGGCGCGCATGGACGCCGAGAGCACCAGCACATTGCTGAAACCGACAACCTCGCCCGTCGCGCCGTCGATATAATCCGAGCCATACTGCGCAGCGGTGTATTTCCCGGTATCCGCATGGTAAGTGAACTTTGTCGTCTTGGACGTGTTGAACGTCACGGTGACGCTGTCCGCGTCGCCCGTGCCCTGGGCAGACGCATCATCCGAGAAGCTCAGCCCGGTCGTGTAGTCGGCCTGATGCTCCAGCCGGAAGCCGTATTCCTCCGCCAGAGGGGCAACCTTTTCGCCATAGAAGAAGAGCGTATGCTCCGATCCGTGCGCGCCGCGGCTGGGATCGCGATAGAACATGCCGGAGACCGCGCGGTCGTCACGCACGCCGTCGAGATGATCGGCATGGTAGGTCGTCAAGTCGCTGTAGGCCTGTTCGCTGCCGCCGCCGTGGATCACGATGGCGTCATACGAGAGCGCAATGCTGAGATAATAGGGCCGGAGACTGCGAATGCTGCCGACAGACTCCACATCGGGAAGGTCGCTGAAGATGGCCATCATGCGGGTGATGCCGCCCTCCGCCGGGACTTCATAGATCCAATCGGCTTTGCTCACACCAACCTGCGGCTGCGCGTAGATGATGTTATTAATCATCACGGCATACGGGCGCGCCGCGCTGGTGTCCTCGCTCTGCGGTTCACCCGTCAGCGGGGCATAAAGATCGCTCGCAGGCGTCTCGGTCTCCGCCGCCGGGGTTGCCGCCGCCGGCTCCGACCCGGATGTATTTTCATTTTTGGTGCCGCACGCACCGCACAGCAGCAACATGAGCACAGCCAGAATCATTGCAAGATAACGTTTCAAAAAATGCACCTCTTTCTAATCGTTGTAGCCGCATCCTGTATGATACACGTTTTCATTGTGATTGTCAAACACAGCGTGACGTGATATAGTAAATATCAGATATCTTAATTTTGGAGATGACGAAGGATGTATGAAGAAATTCGCGCCGCGGCCGGAGCCGCCATAACAGAGCTGCTGGAAGTAGCAAAGCTGAAGCCGGGCCAGCTCGTTGTTGTCGGCTGCTCCTCCAGCGAAATCGTCGGAAAGAAGATTGGAAAAGGCTCCGCGCCAGAGGTAGCCGCGGCCGTTGCGGACGCCATTCTGCCCATTTTGCGGGAACGGGGTCTCCAGCTTGCCGCGCAGTGCTGCGAGCACTTGAACCGCGCGCTGATTGTGGAGCGCGAGACGGCGGAGCAGTTCGGCTATGAAATCGTGTGCGTCCGACCGCGCCCCAAAGCGGGGGGATCGTTTGCCACGGCCGTATATGAAGCGATGCGGAACCCCGTCGCGGTGGAGTTTGTCCACGCAGACGCGGGATTGGATATCGGGAACACCATGATTGGAATGCATCTGAAGCATGTCGCAGTCCCGCTGCGCCTTTCCGTAAAATCGGTCGGCGAAGCGCCGGTAAACGCCGCGCGCACGCGCCCAAAGCTGATCGGCGGTATCCGCGCGGAATACCCGGAAGAATCATAAAAAAATCGCTTCCCGCTGGGAAGCGATTTTGCAGACTGTCGAAAATCGTGCTTTTCGACAGGAAGGAGCTTGCGCTCCATTCCTCGCCCTCGTTCGCGAATGCGATTCGCGATATGAGGGCAATCCATTCCGCGAGAAGTATTTTTGCCCCACGGCGAAGCCGCGCGGCAAAAATGATTTGACTCAATTCGCGCCTCCGGGCGCGAACTCTGCGAGGCTTTTTTTGATAAACTGAAAAATCGCTTCCCATTGGGAAGCGATTTTGATTATCTTGCTCCAGATTAGTGGATCACAACGGTCAACACCAGCGTCAGCAGCACGAACCCGAGCCCAAACCACTTCGTCATTTTGGCGAGCTTGGCGTCCAGCGTTTTGGCCCTGCCTTTGGAGAGAAACGTCTCCGCGCCGCCGGAAATGGCGCCGGAGAGGCCGGCGCTCTTGCCGGACTGCATCAGCACAATAACGGTGAGCGCGAGGCCGGAGAGAAGCTGAAGAACCGTGATAACAATGCTCAAAGCAGACATTCTATTCAATCCTTTCCTTTCAAGGGAGCTTCTATTGCGTGAACATTGGTACTATACCACATATCATCTCTGTTTTCAAGTATAATTTTTCATTCAAGGCGCCGTCTCTTTTTTTACTGTGCATCCCGCAGAATCTGAAGCGTTTTTTCATCTTTGTTTCCGTGGAAATACTGCCGCAGCACATCCTGAAACACCGTGCACGCCGGCTCCGCCTCGGCGAACAACGTCATACTGGAGTGCAGCTTCATATCGTCCGGCCAGCCGAATACGGCGGCAGCGTCGCGGGAGTCCAGCGTCAGCAGCGCCTCGGAAATCTCCAGCAGCCGCGCCCGCAGCGTCGGGTGCCGCAGGTATTCCTTTGCCTCCTGCAGGTCGCGAATGGCGTAATACTGCGCCGTGGCGCTGAAGCCCAGGCCTTGAATCTGCGGAAAGATATACCACATCCAATGGCTGCGTTTGCGTCCGCTGCGGATCTCCCGCAGCGCGGTTTCGTAGCTTCCGGACTGCGCCTGAAGAAAGCGGTCCAAATCATATATCATGCGCATTTCCTCCCAAATCACCTGCACCGCCGCCGACTTGCTGTCAACGGCGGTGCGGATGGGTCTATCACTCGGTTTTCTTCAGCATATCGCCGACTTTGTCCTTCCATTCGCCGGCCATGCCGCCGGCCTTTTCCTTCAGCTCGCCCGCTTTGGCCTTGAGCTTATCGTCGATCTCCGTGCTCTGGAGAAACGTATCGACCTTTGTTTTCAGGCCCTCCGCTTTTGCCTTGACGGTCTCGTCGATATTCTTGTCCTTCAGGACCTCGTCAACCTTTGTCTTGATCTCATTGGCCTTTGCCTTGATCTTGTCGTCCACCTCGGTCTTGGCCAACAGGCTTTCAACCTCGGCCTTCGCGTCTTCCAGCGTCTTTGAAAAATCCATCGTTTTCGCTCCTTTCAGAATCGTTGTTGATAGGTTGCCCCATCCGGACATGCTAACATACAGGACATTCAGAGGAATGCCGCAACGTGTCGATGATTAAAACCGCAGGAGATTCAGTCCAATTTCTTCGTCAAACCGACGGTCTACGCGGCCTTCAACCACGGTGACAACCATCTCGCACGTTGCGCTTACCATCGCGCGGTTGAGATGCCCGCCGAACACCTCGCCCCTGTCGTTGCCGGCGCTCATATGGATATGGGTGTAAAATTCGCCGTTCAGAGTGTTGATCGTCCCTGTGAGGGAGACGATTTCAAAGTTGCCTGTGAAATGGTTGGCGTAGTATTTTTTCTCCTCGGTTTTGAATACGCCGACGGTAAAGTCGTTCGTTGCGCCGAGCGCCGACACGCTTGCAAGCTTGATGTTTTCCGCCTCAGCCAGGACTTTGATCTGTTCCAGGATCTCCTCGCCCTTGTCAATTCGGACAAAGATCGTATTGTCAAATCGTTTATATTGCATCATGTCCTCCTTTTAGATAACCTCAGATTTCTTCGGAAAGACCAGCGCACAGATGAGATACGCCACGACGCCACCACCGGACGCTGCGGCGAACGCCCAAATCAGGCGAACCACCGTCGGATCAATATTGAAATATTCCGCGACACCGCCGCAAACGCCGTCCAGCATTTTGCCTTCTTCGATTTTGTACAGCCGTTTTGTCATGATGGGTTACCTCCCGTTTGTTTGATATTTTACCACACAGATGCGCAAAGAACAAAATGAATTCAGAAAACGCCCGCGCGGGCAAACAAAAATCAGAATCCGTCAAATTGACTTTGCTTCAGCTTGATTTTGATCTATGCAACAACACAACCGTCTCGTCGTGATTCCCATCAACCCGGGAATTTCCATCAGGCGTGTATTCCGTCGTTTCGAGGCGGTTGAACTCGTTGATGCCGAGCACGTCGTAAGCCTCTTCCGGCAGCGTTCTGTAGAACGACACGGGGCACTTGAAGCGCACGCGCTTCACTATCGCGTCGCCCTTCTTCGGGTTCGCGTCCGGGTCTATCTCCACACGCTCCACGACCTGCTGCAGAATCTCCTTCTGCTTCGCCGGGTCGTACGTGTCGAATTTCTCCTGGAACTCGTCCAGCATCTCGTACACCCTCGCGGTCGTGACCTGCTTCTCTTTCGCGCTCTCCAGCTTCGCCTCGGCCTCATCGAGTGCTTCTTCTATACTCCTTCGCCACAGTACAGGTGAACGATGAGGAACAAGACCCTTACGACGTATTGACACGGGGTATAGATAGAAGGTCTTTCCCTGCCGGGGACGCAATTACCAATGAAAGCATCCAGCTGTCTCCTGTTGAAAAACAGACCGTCTACGACATGACGTTCGGAGGATTCGGCGGGCTTGCCACAATAGTCAACGATGACCATGCGGGCTTCACGTTTGACGCCCCAGACACAGAAGGAATAGAGGTGGACTAAATGAAGAAGGCAACTGACTGGATTAAATCTCACAAACCGCATACAGCGGCAATCGCTATCGCTATCATCGCAGTCGTTGCCGTCGTAATTGCAGCAGCGTCAGGCGCATTTTCCACAGCAGACAAGCAGAACAGCACAGCAAAGGATGAGACCGCCGACCTCGTCCTCAACGTGACCGCCGACACCGGCTGGGATGCGAACTCCACTCCGGCCATCGCCCATATCACGAGCGATGAGGTGGACTTCTACCACGCGGTTTCGCCGGAAGCCGAAGGCAACAAGGGCACATCGACCGTCACCCTCGAAGAGGGAGACTACACGGTCGACTTCATCAGCCCTGTCAACGCGGACGGCTCCGCCTACGAGCTGTTCGACACGGGCGAGGCGCAGACCGTGACGGTCGATGCCGACGCGACGGACACGCTGAGCGTGACCTGCGAGATGACGCGAATCCCGGCCGACAAGGTGACTGACGAGATGCTCAAGGGCATCGTCGACCAGACGAAGGACGCCGTCGAGAACGGTGACGAGACCTTGAAGGGCGACGCCGGCAAGGACATTCTCGACAAGTTGGAAGGCAACGTGGCCAACAACCCGAACGCCTCCGACGAGACAAAGCAGGAGGCCACGGACGCCGACAAGGAGGTCGACGTGGACAGCAAGCCGGAGGCTACGACGCCTTCAGGCGATAACGGCAACACGAGCGACAAGGGCAACGCCAACAGCAACGGCAACAGCGGTTCCAACGCAGGAAACTCCGGTTCCAGCAACAACGGTTCCAGCACTTCCAGCAAGCCTTCAGGCGGTTCTTCGAGCCAGCCTTCCGCACCGGCGCACAGCCACAGCTGGAAGGACCACACCGCGACCAAGCAGGTCTGGGTTCCGAACATTGTAACCGTGACTGACTACGCAGACCAGCAGGTAGCTGTCGGCACGACGTATATCTTCGCATACGACGGCTTCGTGACCACAGACCCCGGCACAGCTAAGGCGCATGGCGTTGAACTCATTAAGCAGGGTTACGCCGATAACTACCGCATGGAAACCATCTACGAGACTCAGCGCGTCCCTGTCGGTTCCCACACGGAAGACCACGGCCACTACGAGACACAGACTTACGTGGACTACCAGTATTGTGACTGCGGAGCGACCCGCTAACACATACCGTCGCGACACAGACGCCATCCGAACAATCGGGTGGCGTCTTTTTTATTACATGCGCCGCTCCCGCATAAAAGGAGGCATCATCCACTCCGTACACAGCAGGAGGGCTGAGTTTTTGAGAATTTTAAGGCAAAAATGAGAGTGAAAAGCCGTTTTTGAGAATGTTTTGAGACCACGTTTGCTCACAGTATCCCACAGTAAGCCATACTAAGCGCAAAAACGGGCTAAATTCTCAAAAACTCATTTTTTTTGGAACTTTTATATATATAGGCAAAGGACTTTGAAAGGCTCTATAGGAACTTTCTTCCAATTTTTTTGAGTTTTTGAGAATTTTTAAGAAAAAATAAAAGAAAAACCCTCGTTTACGAACGTTTTTGCCTCCCGGAGCGCCCTTTTTCACTCTCAAAAACTCTCCGAAATTCTCAAAAACAGGCCTAAAATTCTCAAAAAGTGGCCGAAATTCTCAAAAACTTGAAGCACATCAACCTCAAATCCACCCTCCTGCTGTGTACGGAGTGGATGATGCTGCCTTTTACGGGGTGGGCGAGGTGGATGATGCAGGGGAAAAGCCGCGGGGCGGCTTCGACGGTACGCGTGAAGAAAGGAAGGGAGCAACAATGGCATACGAAAACATCAAGACATACGCCGACCTTGCACGCACCGCCGGGGACATGGTTCTCGCGAATGAGATGGCGAAGCGCCCGCTGGAACTCGTGAGCGGTGACTGCGCACCGTGGGACGAGGTGTTCCAGTGGTATAATCTCAAGCCCGAGCATGCGCAGCGCGTGGTTCAATCCGCGCAGGTAACCCTCGCAGAACACCGCGTCCACGCTGTGAATCTGTCCCTCATAGAAAGAATCTGCGACCTTTGTCATACCGTCGCTCTCACGGTAACTCGGAGCTGCCGTGCTGTTGTTGTGTGCCGTCTGCCAATCCAGACCGCTGATGTCGTAAGTGCTCATTGCTAAATCTCCTCTCGTATTGTTGTGATGTGCTTCTCCAGCTCTGCGATGGTCTTGTTGCTGTCGTCCACCCAGTCACGGGCTTCAACGACCAGCTGGCGGATTTCTCCACGGATGTTCCTGCTCCTGAGCGCGTACTCCATGCGCTGGATGCACCAGTTGAGCGCGCTAATCTCGGAACGCGCCGCCTCCACCTCACCGAAAAGGCTCTCGATTTCGAGCCGCTTCTCGATGTCGGAATCAGGCTCCTGCAGAGCCGTCTGCGTGCTGTTTTCGTTTGCCATTTCCTTTGCCTCCTTTTGTGTTTGAAAAACAAAAAAGCGGCGAACCCGAGTCATGACATATTGGAAATAAATCCATATGCCACAACTCGGATTCGCCGCTTCTCACTTTATGTATGTGGAATCGTGCAAGTTATATCCGCTCAGTATCGGGCGGACAGTGAACCCACTTTGACGCTGTGCTCCGTCACCATAAACCCGTCACGGTCTATGGCTTGTGCATAAACCCGTCACGGTCTATGGCTTGTGCAGGGCTTATTGGCGTTGCCTGCTAAGGAACTTATGGTCACGAATCTTGTTGTGTTTATTCATTTATCAAAGTACCTGACCGGTTTCCCGGTTCCAAGATGCCCTTCGTTCATCTTGTGACTATATTATAACTCGGGTTGTGTCATACTGTCAACAGTTCGTGCAACCCGATAAATAGCCTGACCTGGGGCAATGCCTTTGCGGAGGCCGATGCTGTCGGCGTCTGCGAGGGGCGGTCTAAAATAAGTTTTTGAGAAAAATTTTGAGAAAATAAGCCCACATACGACAAAAGCCAGCGGGACGTTGCCCGCTGGCCTGTTCGTTCGGTATTTACTCGGTCTCTCTGGCGTCTTCGTCCAGCATGCCGAAGTGGATGAGCGCGTCGATAATCGCCGCACGCTTCTCCGGCGGGCAGTTCGGACGCTTCTTCGCCGACATCCCGGCTTCTTCGTAGGAGAACTGCTTCTCCAGCCCGAACTCGTCCTTGACGTTCGCGATGTACAGCGGGGACACCTTCAGGCCGTGCGTCTCCAGCACGTAAGCCTGAATCTGCTTGTACGTCGGCTTCTTGACCTTTCCGCCCATGCCAAGCTCCGACGGGGTGATGTCAACATACGCGTAGCTCTTGACGGATTTTTCTCGGGTTAGGAGACATACCGTCTCCACACTTGCCGTGTGCGGAAACATATCGACGGCGGTGCCGGCGGCGGGGGAGTAGGCCAGCTCGTGCAGGCGCTTTAGGTCACGCGCAAGCGTTCCGGGGTCGCAGGAGACATAGACGATACGCTCCGGCCGCATGGACGCGACGGCGCGAGTGGCCGCCTCGGCCATGCCCTTGCGCGGCGGATCGACCACAACGCAATTGGGCCTCATGCCGCGCTCTGCCAGCAAGGCGGCGGCTTCGCCCGCGTCGGCGCAGAGAAACTCCGCGTTCTCAACGGCGTTGGCCCTCGCGTTTTCCGCCGCGTTGCGCACCGCCTCCGGCACGATCTCGGCGCCGATCACGCGCGCGGCGCGCTGCGCCAGGCACAAGCTGATCGTTCCCGCTCCGCAGTAGAGATCCAGCACCGTATCCGCCGGCGACGCGACGGCGTACGATACCGCGCGCGCATACAGCCGCTCCGCCTGGACCGGATTCACCTGGTAAAACGCTTGCGGCGAGAGTGTGAAGCGAAGGCCGCACAAAACGTCCTCCAGTTCTGCCTTTCCCCAGAGCGTATAAAAGTCTCCGGCGAGCACGACATTGCCCTTTTGCTTGTTCACGTTCAGCACGATGCCGGTGAGCTCCGGACACCGAGCGCGGAGCGTCTCGACCAATTGCTCTGTCCGCGCGCCGAATCCGCGCGCCGAGACGATGCAGAGCACGGCCTCCGGGGTCTGCGCGGCACAGCGGATAACAATGTGACGCACCGTGCCTTTGCCGGTCGCTTCGTCATAGGGCGCGACGTTGTGCGACGCCATCCAGCGGCATACGGTCTCCGCCGCGCGGTCGGCAAGCGGCTGCTGCAGAAGACACGACGCTACCGGTATGACATCGTGACTCAGCGCGCGATAAAACCCTTTGACCGGCACACCATCCGACATGCCAGCGGCATAAATCGCCTTGTTGCGGTAATGCTCCGGACGGTCCATGCCGAGGATTTCAGTAATCTGAAAATCGAGCCCGCCGATCCGCCGCAGCGCGTCGTTTATGCGTGTGCGCTTCATGCGAAGTTCTTCGTCGTATGTCATGTGCAGGAGACTGCACCCGCCGCATTTCGGATAAACAGGGCAGGGGGGCTCCCGCCGATTCGGCGACGGCGTGACGCAGCGTTCCGCCTTCCCGTACACCGCCGCAGCGGTCACCTTGAGGATGCGGATCTCCCAGGTCTCGCCCACGACGGTGTTTTTTACAAATACCGCGCGGCCCCCGACGCGGCAGACGCCGGAGCCGTCCGCAGCATATCCGGTGATCTCCGCGGTATGCCGCTGATTTTTCGCCAGCTGTTCCATCAGATGTCTTCCGCCCCGGCAATGTGCATATATTCGTCGTAGGTGCACATCCGGTCAATGAACCCGTCCTCCGTGATCTCGATGATGCGATTGGCGACCGTCTGCGTCAGCTGATGATCGTGGCTGGTAAAAATGATGTTGTAGGGAAATGCCTCCATGCCGTTATTGAGCGCGGCGATGCTCTCCAGATCGAGGTGGTTCGTCGGCTGATCCAGCACGAGGAAATTTGCGCCGCTGAGCATCATTTTGGAAATCATGCAGCGCACCTTTTCGCCGCCGGACAAAACGGAGACTTTTTTATACACATCGTCGCCGGAAAACAGCATCCGGCCGAGGAAGGTGCGCAGATAGCTCTCGCGCTTGTCGGCGGAGAACTGGCGCATCCAGTCGATCAGGTCATAATCGCAGCCGTCGAAATAGCTGCTGTGATCCACAGGGAAGTAGGCCTGCGTGGTTGAAACGCCCCATTTCACCGTGCCTTCATCCGGCTCTTCATCGCCCATGAGGATTTTAAACAGCATCGTGACCGCGAGCTCATTTTTCCCGATGACGGCGATCTTGTCGTCCTTTCCGACGATGAAGCTCACATGGTTCAAAAGCTTCACGCCGTCCACAGTCTTGCTGATCTCTGTGACGAACAGGCGATCCTTGCCTGGCTCGCGCTCGGCCTTGAAGCCGACCCAGGGATAGCGCCGGCTGGAGGCGGGCAGCTCTTCGACCGTGAGCTTTTCAAGCAGCTTTCGGCGAGACGTTGCCTGCCGGGATTTTGACTTGTTCGCGGAAAAGCGCTGGATGAAGGTCTGCAGCTCCTGAATTTTCTGCTCGGCGCGCTTGTTCTGATCCTTGACCAGCTTCTGCATGAGCTGGCTGGACTCATACCAGAAGTCGTAATTGCCCACATACATCTTGATCTTTCCGTAATCAATATCGACGATATGCGTGCAGACATTGTTGAGAAAGTACCGGTCGTGCGACACGACGAGCACGGTGCCGTCATAATCCATGAGGAAATCCTCCAGCCAGACGACGCTTGCAAGGTCGAGGTTGTTTGTCGGCTCGTCGAGCAGGATAATGTCCGGGTGGCCGAACAGCGCCTGCGCCAGCAGGACCTTGACCTTCAGGCGCGGGTCCATGTCGGCCATACGTGTTTCGTGGTGCTCCGGCGGCACGCCCAATCCCTGCAGAATGCGGGAAGCGTCCGATTCCGCCTCCCAGCCGCCGAGCTCCGCGAATTCCTCCTCCAACTCGGAGGCGCGCATCCCGTCCTCGTCCGTCATCTCCTCTTTGGCATAGATTGCATCCTTTTCTCTGCCGATCTCATAAAGACGCGGATTGCCCATGATAACGGTGTCCATCACAGAGAAGCCGTCGTACATCGTCTGATCCTGCTGAAGCACAGACATGCGCGCTTTGGGGTCAATATGTACCTGCCCGGAGGTCGGCTCAAGCGTGCCGGACAGAATTTTCAGAAACGTGGATTTCCCGGCGCCGTTCGCGCCGATGATGCCATAGCAGTTTCCGGGCGTGAACTGCAGATCCACCTTGGAAAACAGCGGGGTACCGCTGTACTGCAGCGAGAGGTCTTCAACAGTGATCATAGGGGAGGGGACTCCTTTCGAACGGTCTTTTTGTCGCAAGGGAGCCGGCGCCGCCGGCCCCCTGTGCTGTGGTTATCACTCCGCGAGAATCTTTTTCAGGCGCGCGTATCGCGGCATGGAATGCTCCAGCGGGAGCTGCGGCTCGCCCTGGATCAGCGGCAGCGCATAATCGACAAAGGCATCCGTAACCTGATTATGCTCCGGGGTGATCCATTCCAGCGGCACCTTCTTTTCAAGGTTTGCCACCTCCGTGAGCGGGATCAGCTTCGTCACGCAGCGATACTGCCCGTCCACGGTTTCACGCGCGAAGGCGACCATCTTTCCCGTTTCGCCGCTTACCGCCGCCTCCACGGCGATTTTTCCGGCGTTGAACGCCTCGTCGATATCGGTCTGAGACGCGAGGTGCGCGCCGCAGCGCTGCAGCAGGGAAAGCTCGATGCCGCGCACCTTCGCGCCGGTACGTTCCTTGACAATCCCGGCAAGCAGCGCGGCAAGCCCGCCGAGCTGCGCGTGACCGAATCCATCCGTTGCCGAGGTCTTTGCCTCGGAGACAAAGCTGCCGTCGGCATAATGGATGCCCTCGGAGACGGCGACAAGCACTTTTCCTTTTTCAGCGTACAGGCGCTGCACGTCGGCGAGGAACGCATCCATGTCAAAATCGACCTCCGGCAGATAGATCAGGTCGGGGCCGGCGCCAAAATAGGACGCGAGCTTTGCGCTGGCCGCAAGCCATCCGGCGTGGCGGCCCATAATTTCGATGATCGTGATTTGCCCGCTGTCGTAAACCGTTGCGTCCTTGGACACCTCCATGCAGGATGTCGCGATATACTTTGCCGCGCTGGCAAAGCCGGGGCAGTGGTCGGTGCCGTACAGATCATTGTCGATCGTTTTCGGCACGCCCATCACGCGGCACTCCCAGCCGCTCTTCGCCATGAATCTGCTGATTTTATCGCAGGTGTCCATGGAGTCGTTGCCGCCGTTGTAGAAGAAGTACCGCACGTCGTATTTCCGGAAGATCTCCAGGATTCGCTTGTAGTCCGTGTCGTCCGCATCCGGATCCTTCATCTTATACCGGCAGGAGCCAAGCTCGGACGACGGCGTATGCAGCAGCAGGCTCAGCTCGTAGGCATCCTCCTGATTCATGTCATAAAGCTTATCCTCCAAAACGCCCTTGATGCCGTGCGCCGCGCCATAGACGCGGGTGATGGCGCTCGACTCCAGCGCCGTTTTAATTACGCCGTACGCGCTGGCGTTTATGACCGCGGTCGGCCCGCCGGACTGGCCGATGATGCAGGTGCCTTTCAATTCCTTTGCCATAAAAATCACCCTCCATTTTCGTGTTTGATATAATTCGACTATTGATATTATCTCTGAAATTGTGTACAATACTATGATAGTATAAGCAATCGGCGGGAAGTTTCGCCAACGGTATAATAATATCGGAAAGGATGATGAGTTGTCAATGTCAATTGTAACTTCTACGGAAATGTTTGAGAAAGCCTATCAGGGCGGATACGCGATCGGCGCGTTCAACGTGAACAACATGGAAATCATCCAGGGCATTACCGAAGCGGCAAAGGAGTGCAATGCGCCTGTCATTCTGCAGGTGTCTTCCGGCGCGAGAAAGTATGCCAACCGCACCTATCTGGTCAAGCTTGTCGAGGCCGCTGTGATCGAAACGGGCCTTCCGATCTGCCTGCATCTGGATCACGGCAATTCGTTCGAGCTTTGCAAGTCCTGTGTGGATGACGGCTTCACCTCCGTTATGATCGACGCATCCTCCAAATCGTTTGAGGAGAACATCGCGCTCACGCGGCAGGTCGTGGAGTATGCCCACGATCACGGCGTCGTTGTGGAGGCGGAGCTTGGCACCCTGGCCGGCATCGAGGACGAGGTGCGGGTCAGCGCGGAGGACTCCTCTTACACGCGCCCGGAGGATGTGCAGGAGTTTGTCGAGCGCACGGGCTGCGACTCTCTGGCCATCGCAATCGGCACCAGCCACGGCGCCTACAAATTCAAGCCCGGCACAAAGCCGCAGCTTCGCTTTGATATCCTAGAGGAGGTTTCCCGGCGTCTGCCCGGATTCCCGATCGTACTGCACGGCTCCTCCTCAGTACCGCAGGAATACGTGCAGATGATCAACGAGCACGGCGGCGCGATGCCCGGCGCCATCGGCGTGCCGGAGGATCAGCTGCGCGAAGCCGCGCGGATGGCCGTCTGCAAGATCAACATCGACTCGGATCTGCGCCTGGCAATGACCGGCACGATCCGCAAGTATTTTGACGAAAATCCCAGTGAATTTGACCCGAGAAAATATCTTGGCCCCGCGCGTGAGAACATCAAACAGCTTGTAAAGCACAAGATCATCGACGTGCTCGGCTGCGACGGAAAAGCCTGAAACGACGGAACGCTCCGAAAGGAGGCCTCTTATATGAACATCCGGAATCAGTTGGCCGTTCTGGCAATGACGTGTTTTTCCGCCGATCTGCCGGACGATGGATGGACGAAGCTTTCCCTGGCTCGGGACGGCGGAAAGGGGAGCACGCTGCTCATTCGCCTTGCGCTTGCAGCGGTCCTGATGGTCATCGGTCTGTTTTTGCAGACGGGCGGCGCGCTGTGGTACCTTCTGCTGATTGTCTCGGTTCTTGTCGCCGGCTATGACTATATCGCCGGCGCGGCGCTGTCTTTGATGCAGGGAAAGCCGCTCACCGGCGCGGTTATTGTGACGTTTTGTGCGCTCCTTGCCCTGATCGTGGGCGACCCCGTTGACGCCGCGGCGTTTTTGATTCTGTATCGCATCGTCACGCTGCTGATCGGCTATGTCACAGACCGCACGCTGCAAACGCTGCAGGACGCCGTCGGCGCCGAAGTTCGCTCCTCGGCCGTCCTCCCGGCGCCGCAATGGATTCGATGGATTGCCCCGGGCGGGCTGATTTTGGCGCTCGTCATTTTTATCGTGCAGTTTTGGGTGCGCGAGGCCTCTGCGGCAATTGCGGTGCGAAGCGCGTTGAGCGTTCTCATCATTGCCAACCCCTGCGCCATGCTGGTTGGGGCGCCGCTCACGTGGTACTGCGCGGCAAATGGCGCGTACGCGAACAACGTGCTGTTTCGCTCCTGCCGCGCCATGCGCAGGCTGACGCAGGTGCGTGCCGTGGTTCTGGATGACAGCAGCGCAACCAGCGACGATTTGCCCAAGGTCGCCTCCGTGAAATCCGAAAAGCTTCCCGCAGAGCTGCTGCTGAAGCTGGCCGCGCACGCGGAGAGCCGATCCAACAGCCGCACCGCGCGCGCGATTCTGGCCGCGTATAACGGCGAGTTGGACAGCAAGCTGATCGACCGCGCGCTGGATATTCCGGAGTGCGGCGTGGAGGCCTATATCAGCAACCTGCGCATCTGTGTCGGAACGCGGGAGCTTATGATTCTCAATGGGATCACGATTCCGGATGAAGATTTGACCGATGATTACGTTGTGTACGTTTCCGTAAAGGACAATTACGCCGGAAAGCTGCTGCTGAAGGAAGTGTCCAATGCGGACGCGGTTCCCGCCATGCAGGATCTGCGCAACCAGGGCGTTCGGTCGCTGACGCTGTTCAGCGGCGCACAGAACGACTCCGTCACGCAAATCGCCAGGGATTTGAAGGCCGAGCAGCTTTACTGCAAGCTCTCGCCGGAGGAAAAGCGCCGGGTTTTGGAGGAGCTCCAATCGTCCATGCCGGCGGATGAGTCGCTTCTTTACATAGAGCGCGACAGTGTCTCCCATCCGCAGCACTCCGCCGCGGACGTAGACGCCTGCATGATCGACGAAAACAACGGCGGACAATTCGACGCAGACATGCTGATTCTGGAGCGGGATTTGCAGCTCATTCCGGATGCGATTGAGACCTCGGTATGGGTCAGCGGCCTTTGCCGGGAAAATCTGCTGATTTCCGCTGCGGTCAAGGCGATTCTGATCGCGTTGGCGCTCCTGGGAAAATGCACGATCTGGTTTGCTGTTGTGCTCGACGGTGCGGCCGCGCTCTCGACGCTGCTGCTTTCCATCCGGGCGTTTGGCTTCGACCAGCCGCACCGCCGCCTGCGCGACCTCCTGCCAAAAAATCAATGACACTCATTCTAATAAAATTGCAGCCTGACATCGTTCAGACTGCAATTTTTTATTCCTCGGTCGTCTCGTCCTTTTTTGCGGAAGGGGAGAAGCCGGCAAGCGGATTGGCCGCTGCCGCCGTGCGCAGTTCTGCGCTGTCGATGTGCGTATAAATCTGTGTTGTGTTCAGATTTTCGTGCCCCAGCACCTCCTGCAGCGTGCGAACGTCCACGCCGTTTTGCAGCATCAGCGTCGCCGCCGTATGCCGCAGTTTGTGCGTGGAATAGAGGCTCGCGTCCAAACCCGCTTTGGCGAGATTCTTTTTTACGATCACCTGTACGGCGTCCACGCTGATGCGTGCCCGCCGGTTTGACAGGAACAGCGCGGCCATACGCGGAGGAGCAAGCAGCTTTCGCACCTCCAGGTAGCGGTCGATCGCCTCCCGGCAGGCATCGTTCAGATAGACCGTCCGCTCCTTGCTGCCCTTGCCGAGCACGCGCAGACTCTCCCCGCGATAGTCGTTGACATTCAGACCGACCAGTTCCGAGATACGCAACCCACAGTTGAGAAAAACACAGAGAATGCAATAATCGCGTTCCTGGTTTTTTCCATCTACGGCTGAGAGCAGTCGCTGGCTCTCTTCCAATGTCAGGTAGCGGGGGAGGGACTTGGGGATCTTCGGGGAGTCCAGGTCCTGCACAGGATTTTCATCTAGGAGCTTTGCCTTGACCGTCACGTACTTAAAGAAGCTGCGGATCGCGGCGATTTTTCGCGCGCGGGAGGCCGGCGTCAAGCCGTATTCCGGTTCGGGGCTGTTTGGCTGCTTGACCCGGTCGCGCGACAGATATGCCAGAAAATCATAAATCTCCGTTAAGGTCACCGCGGCGACGAAGGGGACGTCGATATCCTGGATTGGGATTTCCTCAAGCTCCGCGGCACGCGGGACAATGCCGCGCGATAATTTCAGATAGCGGAAAAATGTGCGCAGGTCCAAATAGTATTCATCCACAGTCGCTTTGGAGTGACCGCGGATCGTCTCATGATAAATCAAAAAATCGCGCAGCACCTGCGGTGCATCGCTGTAGTCCATGAAAAACGCCTCGCTTTCCAGACGCATTATATCAAACGGGGAGGTGGCCTGTCCATTGACAAAATACACAGAAAATTCGGCAAAATGAAAATTTTGCCGAATTTAGGGGAGGAGAAATCGACGATTTCAACGATTCATTCGCTTTTTGCTTTCTTTCTGTACTTTTTGCGGATCAGCCAGTAAGCCCACAAACACTACGGCAATTCCGGCCGAGTCGGCAATCGTCATGATGCGCACGGCGAGCTTCATGCTCCAAATCCCCGACAGTCCCGCCGCCCACCGACTCAGTGAAAACGCAATCCACAGGATGCCGTTTGCGTGATTGTATGCCTTCACGTCCGTAATCCGCTCTTTGGGAACCGTTGATCCCGCCCAGAACCGCATCGGCTCTTTACAGAAAGTCTGTCCGTCTTTTTGCCTCCCGGCCTTAACCAAACACCGCTCGCAGTGCCTCGCGGATGTTTTTCACGGGAATTGTCTCCAGCCCTTCAAATCTCTGCACGTCGTCTCTCACGTGCGCCGGGATCACGCAGCGGTGAAACCCTAATCGTGAAATTTCTGACAGGCGCTGATTCAGATGATTGACCGATCGAACTTCTCCGGACAGGCCAATTTCTCCCACCGCCGCAAGATCGGAACCCAACGGCAGATCTTTAAAACTGGATGCCAGCGCGAGGACAACGGCAAGATCTGCCGCCGTCTCGTCAAGCTGCAGGCCGCCGACCACATTGATATAGGCGTCGCTGCCGGACAGCACGAGTCCCGCGCGCTTTTCGAGCACGGCCATGAGCAGCATGGCGCGGTTATAGTCCACGCCGTTGGCGTTGCGCCGGGCGCCGCTGTAGCCGGATGGCGTCACCAGGGCCTGAATTTCGGCCAGCACCGGGCGCGAGCCCTCCATGACGGCCACGACGCACGTCCCCGGCGCATTCGCCGGACGGCCGGAAAGCAGCATTTCCGAGGGATTTGCAACCTCCTTCAGGCCGCGATCATTCATCTCGAACACGCCGATCTCATTCGTTGACCCAAATCGGTTTTTGACCGCGCGCAGAATGCGATAGCTGAGACTCTGGTCGCCTTCGAAATACAGCACGCAGTCCACCATGTGCTCCAGCACCTTCGGCCCGGCGATGCTGCCCTCCTTGTTGACGTGCCCGACCACGAACGCTGTGTAACCGCTGTCCTTGGCTGAGCGCATGATGCGCATCGTGCACTCGCGCACTTGGCTGATGCTCCCGGGCGTTGCGGAGGTATCCGCGTCAAACATCGTCTGAATCGAGTCCACGATCAAAACGGTCGGCTGCAGCTCGTCAATGGCCGCCAGCACAGAGCCGATATCGGTCTCGGCCAGCACATAGATGCCGCCCTGATCGACGCCGAGTCGCCTGGCGCGCATCTTGAGCTGCCGCTGGCTTTCCTCGCCGGAGACGTACAGGATCCGCTCCTGCGCACCGATTTGGCCGCAGAGCTGCAGCAGCAGCGTCGATTTGCCGACGCCCGGCGCGCCGCCGACCAGCACCAGCGATCCGCGCACCGCGCCGCCGCCCAGAACACGGTCAAACTCTCCGATGCCGGCGGAAAATCGGAGCTCCTCCTGAACGTCCAGCTCGGAAAGCAGCTTCGGCACGCCGATCCGCTTCGCCCGGCTGCCCGCGGCCGTTCCGGTGTCCTTCGGCGCCTCGATGATGGTGTTCCACGCGCCGCAGGCCGGGCACTGCCCCATCCATTTCGCGGTCTCATTTCCGCATTCTGTACAGTAATATCCTGTTTTTGTCTTCATGTGACCCACCCTGTTGTCCAATATTGTAAATAGGAAGCAATCATGACGAGCGCGAGTTTGACCTCATAGCCCGGGTCGCGCAGCAGCGCAAGTTCCTGTTCGTTGGAGAGAAAACCGCATTCCACAAGCACCGCCGGACACTGCACGTTCCGCATCAGATAAATGTCCCTGGAAATGGGCGCGGCAACCCGGCGGTTTTCCGGATCGAGCGTCTGAACCAACTGCTCATGCAGCAGCGTTCCGAACGCTTCGCTGTCTGCCGTTGCGGCATAAAGCACCTGTGAGCCGCGCGGCGACGCTGTGGGATAGCAATTTTGATGCACGCTGATGAGCACTCCGTTCGGGACCGCGTTGATCTGCTCGACGCGCTGCATCTGATCCGCCTTTTTTCGCTGCGCCGTTGTCTCCGCGGACGCCGGATAGTCGATCTCATCCGTCTCCCGCGTCATGACGGTCTGCACGCCGCAAAGCTCTGCCAGCATGCAGAGACGCTGGGAAATGGCCAGATTGATCTCCGCCTCCGGCGTTCCGTCGGCGGCCACCGCGCCGCCGTCCTCCCCGCCGTGGCCGGCGTCGATCACCAACGTTCTGCGCCGCTCCGCGCGGGCGGCGACCGCCTGCCCGCGCGTCGGATCGTCCGCCGCCACGGCAAACAGCATCACCGCCAATCCGCAGACGCACAGCAGCAGCCCAACGCCTCTGCGAAGAAAAATGTTCTGCAAATGCCTCACCTCTAAGAAACCATATGCAGACGTTTTCCATTTCATTATACCGTTGCACCCGCGCGCCGTCAATGCGAAAAAGCAGGGCCATCCCGAACGGGATGGCCCTGCTTTCGTACCTGTTTATTGCTACGCCTTGACTCTTGCGAGGAACGCTTCCAGACGATCCATGGCCTTTTCGATGTTCTCCATGGATGCCGCATAGCTCCAGCGGACGAAGCCCGGCGCGCCGAACGCGGTGCAGGACACCACGGCGACCATACTCTTTTCAAGAAACAGACGGGCAAATTCGTCCGCATCCGAAATCACTTCGCCGTCGATGGTTTTCCCAAAAAGGCGCTCAATGTTCATCATGACATAAAAAGCGCCGCTCGGCGTCAGGCAACCGACTCCATCCATAGCGTTCATTCGCTGCACCAGATAATTCCGCCGCTGCTCAAAGACGCTGCGCATTGCCTCGACCTCGTCCTGCGGCCCTTCCAACGCCGCCTGTGCCGCCGCCTGCGCCATCGTCCCGGGCGCGCCCGTGGAATGGCTCACATAGCTGGACATGGCCTTTGCCAGTGTTTTTTCCGCCAGGGCGTAACCAACGCGCCAGCCCGTCATGGAATAGGTCTTGGAGACACCGTTGATGAGAATCGTGTGCGCCTTGACTTCCTCGCCCAGTGAGGCAACGCTCGTGAAGGTCGCGCCGTCGTAAATGAGCTTATCATAAATTTCATCCGCAATGATATACAGGTCATGCTTCACACACACCTCGGCCAGCGCCCGCAGCTCGGCCTTTGTATAAATGGCGCCGGTGGGGTTGGAGGGATTATTCAGCATCACGGCCTTGGTCCGGGCCGTGATTGCCGCCTCCAGCTGCGCCGCCGTGATTTTGAAGCCCTGGTCCTCCCCCGCCGTCACAACGACCGGCTCGCCGCCGAACAGCCGAATCATTTCATAGTAGCTGGTCCAGTACGGGGCCGGGAGCACGACCTCGTCGCCGGGATCGACCAGAACGGCCAGCGTGAGATACACGCTGTGCTTGGCGCCGCTCGCGACAACGACGTTTTCCGCTTCATAGTCAAGGTCATAGTCTTCCTTCATCCGCTTGCAAACGGCCTTGCGAAGTCCGGGTGTGCCGGCGGCCGGGGTATACTTGGTCTGCCCTTCGCAGATGGCCCGGATGCCCGCGTAGCTGATGGCGTCCGGCGTCGCAAAATCCGGCTCGCCGGTGCCGAAGCTGATGACGTCCTTTCCCTCCGCGCGCAGCTTTTTTGCCAGCGCGTTGACTGCCAGCGTGGACGACGGACTGACCGCCGCCGCGATCTTCGAAATCGGTTTCATTGGTGCATCCTTCCTCTCACAGATAACTTACCCTGTTGTCACGCTGAATTATATCCTGTCAGCCGGAAGAATGCAACAGCGAATTCCTACAAAATAATGCAGAGGAGCGTTCCGCCGCCGTCGTTGATGATCTTCTGAATCGTCTCCTGCAGCTTTCCGGCCGCCTTTTCCGGCATGCTGCGGATCTTTGCCTCCATCCCCTCCTGCGCGATTGCGTACAAGGATTTTCCGAAGATATTTGAATCCCAGAGCTGATTGACGTCGCCGTTGAAGCCCTGCAGCAGAAAGCCCAGGATTTCGCCCGATGCCTCTTCCCCGCCCAGCTCCGGCGAGACTTCGGTTTCAATATTTGCCTTGAGCATATGGATAGAGGACGCCGTGGCCCGCAGCTTCACGCCATATCGTCCGCCCTGCCGCACGATCTCCGGTTCTTCCAGATGCAGCTCCTCCGGCGTAGGCAGCACGACGCCATAGCCCTTCTCGCGCACATCCTCCAGCGCGCTGCGGATATGCTCGTAATCCTGCCGTACCGCACGCATTTCCGACAGGAACGCGATCAGCGCTCCATCGTTTTGAATCTCCAGTCCGGATTCCCGGCTGATAATGGTATAGTACAGGGATTGCGGGAACTCCAGCGTATAGACGACCCGTCCGGAGGCGACGTCCATCTGCGCCACGTGCGCGCCGGACAGCAGGTCGTTTTCCGCGAGCGCCCTGGCAAGCGTCTCGGCGTCCCGCAGCCGCTGCAGCGGCTGCGCCTGCTCCAGAAGCAGACCAAAGAGCTGCGCTTTGGTCTCATTCGTCACCGGCAGGACCTCCATCCACTCCGGCATTTGAAAGCCGATCTCCGTCACGGGAAACTCCAGAAGCACCGTGCGCAGGATGGCCGAAATGTCCGGCTCCGCCAGCGTCTGGCAGTTGACCGGCAGGCAAGCCGCGTCATAGCGCTCCTGAAGCTGGGCCGCCAGCGCCTGCGCGTCCGCGCCCTCCGGCTCCGCGCAGTTGAGGAGCAGCAAAAACGGCTTGTTGATCTCCTGAAGCTCCGAAATCACGCGCTCCTCGGCAGCGACATAATCCTCGCGCGGAATATCTGTAATGCTGCCGTCCGTGGTCACCACGATCCCGATCGTGGAGTGGTCGGTGATAACCTTGCGTGTCCCCTGCTCCGCCGCCTCGCTCATGGGAATTTCGTGGTCAAACCACGGCGTGGTGACCATGCGCTCCCCTTCCTCGTCATATTGTCCGGCAGCGCCCGGGATCATAAATCCGACGCTGTCAATGAGCCGCACGGACGCCTCCACGCCATCCGCCAGCACGACGGCCGCGGCCTCCTCCGGAACAAATTTTGGCTCCGCAGTCATGATCGTGCGGCCCGACCCGCTCTGCGGCAGCTCATCCCGTGTGCGCTCACGGGCGTATTCATCCTCCATATTCGGAAGCACCAGCGTCTCCATAAAGCGTTTGATGAACGTGGACTTTCCCGTGCGCACCGGGCCGACCACGCCAAGATAGATGTTTCCGCTTGTGCGGCGCGCAATGTCCGCATAAATAGATGTATGATCCATACTGCCGTCCTCTTTTCCTCAGTCTTTATCAGAACCATATGAGAAAGCGGACAGGGATATGACAATACGGACGCCGTCTCCGGCGTCCGTATCACACTCTATGGCATATAAAATTGTACGGTCTGGCCGTGCCGGCGGCTGACGGATACCGTCACCTCCGGGAAATGGCGGCGAAGCTGCTCTGCAAGCTTTGGGATCACAACATTTTCCGTGCAGAAATGGTCCGCGTCGATCAGGTTTATCCCCAGCTCCTTCGCCGCGAGGAACCGATCGTATTTCACGTCCGCGGTCAAAAACGTATCGCAGCCCGCGTCGTGCGCAAGCTCCAGCATATTCCCTCCGGCGCCGCCGCAGACCGCCAGTTTTTCCACCGCACTGCCGGCGTCGCAGTATCGCAGTCCGTTTGTCCGCAGCCGCGCCGCGGCAAAGCGCAGAAACTCCGAAAGCGCCATTGGCGCGGCGAGACGGCCAATCCGTCCGCAGCCAAGCGGGCTTCCGTTGTCGTCCGTCCCGGCGTGCTCCAACAGTCCCGTCACCTGTGCGCCCAGCGCCTCCATCAGCGTGTCGTTTACGCCGTCCTCGGCAATGTCCAGATTCGTGTGCATGCAAATCGCGGACAGGCTGCAGGCCGCCATGCGCAGAATTTTTCGCCCTGTGAGATCATCCGCCAGAACATGTTTCATCGGCGTGAAAATGAGCGGATGGTGCGACACGATCAGCTGCGCGCCGTCCGCGGCGGCCTCTTCGATCACCGCGTCCGTAATGTCCAGCGCGACGAGAACGCGCGTCACAGGAGCCGCGGCATCGCCCAGCAGCAGGCCGGAATTGTCAAAGTCCATTTGATAATGCACCGGGGCAAGCTCATTTAAAAACGTGTAGATATCCTGTACCGTCACCATGCGGTTACCGCCTCCTTATACCGTCGGATTCTCTCCAGCTCCTCGCGTGCGTCCGTCAGCGCCGCGCACATCGGCCGAGCCTCCGCGCGCGACATTCCCTCTATCGCCCGCAGGAGCCTGGCCTCCTCCGCCGCGAGAAACTGCGGCAGCAGCGGATCGTGCGACGCAAACAGCAGCGCCTCGGCCGTTGTTTTCTCCGCAGGCGCGCCGCCAAAAGCCGCCAGAGCGTGATACAGCATTCCGCCATCCTCGCAGAGTCTCGCGGTTTGCAGCGTGTATCCGGCCGCCTGAAGCCACGCTGTCAAGGCGCGCCGTTTGCTCTGCGGCTGCAGGATAATGTGTCTCCCCTGCCGCGTCCACGGCGCCATCCGCAGAATGGAGATCATCGTCTCGCCGCCCATGCCGGCAATCACGATCGTTTCCGCCCGCTCGGCCTGTGGGAATTGAAGCCCATCGCAAAGCGCGAATTCGATCTGCTCTTCCACCGCGTATTCCGCGGCCGTCTGGCGCGCGCGCCGAAGCGGGCCGGCATGGATATCCGACGCAAGAACGCGGCGCGCCCTGCCGCTTTGCAGCAGCCAGACCGGAAGATACCCGTGGTCTGTGCCGACATCGGCGACAACGGCGGACGGCGGAATCAAGGACGCCACCATTTGAAGGCGATTTGATAAAGAAATCATGATTTGCCATGCTCCAAATAAAAAAGCCGGCGGCTGCCGGCTTTTCTCTGCCTTCTTACAGGCTGTCCAGATACGTCCGCAGCTCCTCCAGGAATGCGTCGGGGTCCACATCGTGCACCAGGCAGGCCTGCTCCAGCGTTTCCGCGCTGGAGAGCGCGCAGCCAAGGCAATGCATCCCGATGTTCTGGAAAATCGGCATGGACTCCGGCGCGTACTCCAGAATATCGCTGATTAGAGTGTCTTTTGTGATTTCAAACATTTTATATCCCTCCAAAAGAAATTACAAGTGTGAAAATGATTGGGGCGCTTTTGCGTCCCAATCATTTCGGGAAAGTGCGGCCAATCAGGCCTGCCCTCTCATTTTTGCAAAGCATTCGCTGCAGTAGACCGGACGATCGGATTTGGGCTCAAACGGCACTCTCGCCTCGCCGCCGCAGGCCGCGCACGTTGCAGTGAAATACTCGCGCGGGCCGCGGGCCGCGTTCTTGCGGGCGTCGCGGCAGGCCTTGCAGCGCTGAGGCTCGTTCTGGAAGCCGCGCTCCGCATAAAACTCCTGTTCGCCGGCAGTAAAAACAAACTCTGCTCCACACTCTTTGCACTTCAGTGTCTTGTCTTCGTACATTTTGAATCCTCTCTTTTGAAAAACTTGCCTTTCGGCTGAATATTTGCGTTCAGCTTTCGCTGGGGTCGCTGAAATTGGGAAGCCGCGCCAGCTTGCGGCGGATGCGCTGGACAGCGTTGTCAACCGACTTTTCGGTCTTGCCTGTCTCCGCGGCCATCTCCGAATAGGAAAGTCCGGACAGGTACAGCTGCAAAATGCGCAATTCAAAATCTGACAAATATTTGGGAAACGCGGAATGCAGTTCCTTCTCACTCTCTCTGGCCAGAACCTGCTCTTCCGTAATGCGCCGACCCGAATCCGGAAAATTCGTCGCCTGCGGCTGGGCTTCTTCTGAGAGGATGTCATCCAGGGGTACGCCGCTGTTAAGCGGCAGGTGCTTCAAGCGGGATGCTGATTTTACGGCGCTGTAAAGCCGCCGGTTGATGCAAAGCTCCGCATAGGATCTGAATGGGACGTTTTCCGCGGGGTCATACTGCCGGATGGCGGACAGCAGCCCCAGCATGCCCTCCTGAATCAGGTCCTCGCTGTCCCCCCCCGCCAGAAAGAGCGGGCGGGCACACATACGAACGCTGCGAATATAACGGGTGATAAGCGTCTCTTCCGCATCGGAAACGCCTTGAATGGCAAGCGCCTGCAGCGCCTGATCGGAAAGCTCGGAATAATCTGTCATATCTTTACAAAAACCAAAAACTTATACGCATAAATTATAGCGAAAACCACAGAAAAGTCAATAGTATTTTTGCAGATTGAATAAAAATTTCTTAAAATTCGAGCTGCTCTTGTCCCAAATACGCCAGTCCAAGGTGCTCATACGCCCGGCGGGTCACGCAGCGGCCGCGCGGCGTGCGCGTAAGAAAGCCCTGCTGCAGCAGATACGGCTCATAGACGTCCTCCAGCGTGACGGCCTCCTCCCCGATGGTCGCGGCCAGCGTATCCAACCCGACCGGGCCGCCGTGGTAAAACTCGATGATGCTGCGCAGCATGCGGCGGTCCGTCGCATCCAGCCCAAGCTGATCGACCTCCAGCCGCAGCAACGCATCGTTCGCGACCGAGCGGGTAATGACACCGTCGGCGCGCACCTGCGCATAGTCCCGCACGCGCTTGAGCATCCGGTTCGCGATACGCGGGGTGCCGCGGGATCGCGAGGCGATCTCGGCCGCGCCGTCGCGCTCGATCTCAATGCCGAGAATATCCGCGCTGCGCGTGACGATGCGCTGCAGCTCCTCCGGCGAATAAAGCTCCAGCCGCAGATTGACGCCGAAGCGGTCGCGCAGCGGCGCCGTAAGCTGTCCGGCGCGGGTTGTCGCGCCGATCAGCGTGAATTTCGGCAGATCAAGCCGGATGGAATTGGCCGAGGGGCCCTTGCCGATGATGATATCAATGGCGTAATCCTCCATCGCGGGATAGAGGATTTCCTCCACCGCCCGGTTCAGGCGGTGAATCTCATCCACAAACAGAATATCATTCTCCTGAAGGTTCGTCAGCAGCGCCGCCAGGTCGCCCGCCTTCTCGATCGTCGGGCCGGATGTGATGCGCATATTCACGCCCATTTCGTTTGCGATCACGGCGGCCATGGTCGTTTTGCCGAGTCCCGGCGGGCCATAGAGCAGCACATGATCGAGCGGTTCGGACCGCATGCGCGCCGCGTCAATAAACACCTGCAGGTTATCTTTTGCCTTTTCCTGCCCGATATACTCCCGCAGATATCGCGGGCGCAGCGACCCCTCGCCGCTGTCCTCCGGAAGGATCGACGCAGACGTCACAACCTGCTCCTGGGCCTCATCCGAAAAGTTGATGCTCATGCGTCTTCCCTCCTCAGGTCTGCATCATGGCGCGCAGCGCGGCCTTGACGAGCTGCTCTGCCGTAAGCTCGTCCGCCTGCACCTTTTGCAGCGCGGCGTTGATCTCCGGCATGCTGTAGCCCAGCACGCTCAGCGCGGCGACCGCGTCAGACTGCGCGGTGTTTTCCGCCACGGGCACAGCGGCGGGCATCACACCGCCAAAGTCGGCGGATGCAGACTCCCTGGAGATCTTGTCCTTCAGCTCCAGAATGATGCGCTGGGCGATCTTTTTGCCGATGCCGGGCGCGGAGGTCAGCGCCTTCTCATCCCCGCCGAGCACGGCCAGCGCCAGCGAGCCGGGCGTATTGGAGGAGAGAATGGAGACCGCCGCCCTCGGGCCGACGCCGGAAATGCCGATCAGCATTTCGAAGCAGCGCTTTTCCTCCTTTGAAGCAAAGCCAAAAAGATCGTGCGCGTCCTCGCGGATATACTCGTAGACATACAGCTTTGCGCGCTCGCCCGCCCGAACGCCGGCAATTGTGTTCAGGCTCGCGTTGAGCGCGTAGCCAATCCCGCCGCAGTCAAGCACGACGAGATTGGGTTCGATATCGGTGACGGTTCCGTCTATATGGTAGAGCATGGATCAAACCTCGTTTCCCGTTGGATCAAAGAAGTGGCGCTGCGCGCATGGCAGAGCGCAATGGCCACGGCGTCCGCCGCGTCATCCGGCTTGGGCGCCGCTTTCAGGTTCAGCAGCCGGCGCACCATGTCCATGACCTGCTTCTTTTCCGCGCGGCCATAGCCCACCACCGCCTGCTTGACCTGCAGCGGCGTGTATTCATAAATCGGCAGGCCCGCCTGCCGGCCGGCAAGCAGGATGATGCCACGCCCGTGCGCGACGGCAATGCCAGTCGTGATATTTGTGTTAAAAAAGAGCTCCTCTACCGCCATCACGTCCGGCGACAGCTGCTCAATCAGCGCGTTCAGGTCGCGGTAGATTTGCTCCAGACGGCTGGAGAGCTGCGTGTTCGCCGGCGTTGTGATCACGCCGCAGGTCACGAGCGTCTGCCGGCTGTGCGCAGCGTCCACCACGCCGAAGCCCACGGTCGCAATGCCGGGGTCAATGCCCAGAATCCGCATAGTTACCACTCCAATATAAGTATTTTACCACATTCGTCAAATCGAAGCAACACTCTGTCAGCATCCGGTGCCGTGGCTCGGTGAATGGCGCGTGAAAGGGACCGCGCAAGCCAAATGCCGGCGGTTGAGCTGCTCTGCAACGAACAATGAGCCGTCCGAAGACGGCTCATTGTGGATGGTCTCCCCACAGGCCCGCGAGCGGAGGGTGCCTACCCGCGGGCTGCGGAAAAAACAAAAACGCATAAATCGCGGTTTTGGGGATATGGTTTTGGGGCATTTTAAACGACGCATTTTTGTTTTTCGAACAGAGTATAACAAAAAATTCCGCCCTTTGCAAGTACAAAAGCGGAATTTTTTTGTTTTTTATGCCCGTGGGTGCGCCTTGTTATATACATCCTTCAGCTGCTTTTTCACAAGATGCGAATAAACCTGCGTCGAAGAGATATCCGCATGGCCCAGCATCTCCTGGATGGCGTGCAGATCCGCGCCGTTTTCCAGCAGGTGCGCCGCGAACGAATGGCGCAGCGTGTGCGGCGTGATGGTTTTTTCGATCCCGGCCTTTTGCTGGTAGGATTTGATGATCTTCCAAAAACCCTGCCGGGACATGCGTTCGCCGCCGATGTTTACGAACAGAGACTGTTCGTCCGGTGCCGCAATCATCTGCGGTCGGATGAAGTTGATATACTCCGTCAGCGCGCGCACCGCCGCAGGATAAAGCGGGATCACGCGGGTCTTTTCCCTGCTCTGGCAGCGGAGCACCCCCGCGGAGAGGTTCACGTCCGTGATGTTCAGCGAGATCAATTCGCTCACACGAATCCCCGTCGCATACAGCAGCTCCAGCATCGCGCGGTCGCGATAGCCCTTCATATCCACGCATTCCGGCTGCGCGAGCAGAAGTTCTACCTCCTTGCTGGTGAGAATCTGCGGCAGCTTCTGCGTCGTCTTATCCGGCACGAGCTTTCCCGTCGGGTTATCCCCGGCATAGCCATTGGCCACCATATACTGATAAAAGTTCTTCAGGGACGCGATTGCGCGCGACACGGTCGCAATCGACTTTCCGTCCGAGCGCAGATGCTCGATGTAACCGCAGAGATCCTCCTCCCCGGCATCCTCCAGCGAAGCGGTCGTATGCCCGTCCAGGTACGCGCCCAGCTGGCGAACGTCCCGCAGATAGGAAGAGAGCGTGTTCTTTGAGGACTTTTTTACATCCCGCAGGTAAATTTCATAGGCTTCAAGACATTGCGCGTCCGTCAAGGAGCATCCCTCCTTCCTTTCTGATAATTATGACGCAAGCATCCACTGCGTGAGATAAGGCACCGCGTAGCTCTCCAGCGCCGCGGCCAGCAGCATCAGGATCAGTACGACGGAAAGTGTACGCGAATGGTTTTCCGGCGGACCGGACGGCGTCGTGCCGCGATAATGACACAGCAGCCGATAGGAAAGCTGCATGCACAGCGCGCCAAGCAGCAGCAGCGCCGGCAGCAGAAACACGCCCGGAAGGCAAATCTCAATCGCCGCACGCGCAAACGCATGCGGCGCCGCCGCGCGCAGATAGGCCGCAAACACGCATCCCGACAGAAAGCCCTTTACCGCCAGCACAAGCGGCATAAGCAAAAAGCCCACATACGTCGTCGAGAGAATCAGACAGCCGAATCCATACGCGCCGTATCCGCAAAGAATGGAAATCAGTTCGGCGGCAGATACGTCGCTGCTCACCATACCGGGCTGCGCCAGCAGCGCGGCGGTATCCACAGAAGCGGCAAAGAAAGCGCCCCCGCAGCACCCGGCCAGATAGCCAACCGCCAAACTCGCAACGGAGAGCAGAAACGGCCTGTTCTCAGATCGGCGCACAGCGCGCAAATATCCTCGGTCCCTGTTATGGACATGTCTCATATCGCATCACCACAGAGAGCATATGAGCGCAAAATCCATAACAGCACAATTGACATAATTGTTTGTAGACATAATATAATACAAATTCGTTTTGTAATCAAGTGTTTCGTCAAATCTTGTTCATTTTTGTTAATTATGCTAGTATATTATGTTAACAATATTATGTAAACTTCGTAAACTGGCATCAAGAAAATCGTTTGAGTTCAAGGTGTAAAAAACAATATCTTGATGACAAAAAGTATATAATCACAATATCTTGGTTATAAGATTGCAATTATGTAAACTTTACAGCGTATTACGAATAGTAATCACCTGCGGTGTTTTCTTTTTTTATTTGTTGTTCTTCTTTGTTGTTTTTTATGAAAAATGCACGAACCGGAAACGGCCCCGCACAGGCATGCGCCCATACTGCACCACGTCCGAACCTCGAAAACCTCCGCCTGGGGCAGCAGCGCCTTGCACAGGAAAACCAGCACCGCCAGGAGCGCCCCAAACATCAGGCCGTATTGAAACCGCTTCCCTCCCCCGGGGATGCACGCGCCGGTGACCATGCTGCCCAAAAAGAGCGACAGCAAAACCTCCGCCCGCAGGCCTCCAAACGGGATCGTTCCCTTTACCGTCAGCCAGGCGGCAAGGAAAAGGAGTAGGCAGAATGTGAGGATCCCCGCCGTCAGCGACAGCAGCGATCGGATCAGCGCAGAGCTGTGTTTCGTCCCTTGTTTCAAAAAAATACCCCCTGCAGAAATAAGATTACTACATCCTATTTCCGCAGAGGGAGATTCATGACCACATCAGCAATGGAGATGGTCCGGCTGCCTGATCCCGGTATAAAAGAACCGGATCACTTGTCGGGATCGGAATCCTTTTTCTTTTTCCCGCCGAACAGCCCACCACCGGCTTTGCGCTCTTCCGCTTCCTTCTTTGCCTGCGCCTCGGCGCGGGCATTGGTGGAAATTGCCCATTTGGTCACCTGAATGCGCACCTGATCCTCGCCGGTCTCAAACGTCACCGTGTCTTCCGTCACGCTGACGACCTTCCCCATCAGGCCGCCGATCGTTGTGATCTCGTCCCCGGTGCGCAGGTTGGCCCGCATCTCGTTCAGCTTCTTCTTTTTCCTGTTCTCCGGAAGCATCAGGAAAACATAAAAAACCACGATCATCAAAACAAGCAGAATAATAGAAGAATATCCGCTGCCTTCCATTGCATGTTGCTCCTTTCAAAAAGCCAGATAGTTTATTATAGCGCCTTTATTGCACGATTGCAAGTCTTAAATCCGCGTGTCCAGCGTTTCCGTATAGGCGCGGCGGAACGACTCATATTCGCCCGCCTCAATCGCGCGGCGAATGCTTGCCATCAGCGTATTGTAAAAGCTGAGATTGTGCATCACGGCAAGGCGCATTGCGAGCATTTCTTCGGCCTTGAATAAGTGCCGCACATACGCGCGGGAGAAGCGGCGGCAGACCGGACAATCGCACTGCGGATCAATCGGTCGCTCGTCACGCGCATATTTTTCATTTTTGATGTTGACAATGCCGGACCACGTGAAAAGATGCCCGTGCCGACCGTTGCGCGCCGGCATGACGCAGTCAAAGAAATCCACGCCGCGCGCCGCGCCCTCGATGATGTTCCCCGGCGTGCCGACGCCCATCAGATACCGGGGCTTGTCCTTCGGCATGTGTTCCTCCACCAGCTCGATGGTGTCGTACATTTCCTGCGTCGTCTCCCCGACGGCGAGCCCGCCGATGGCATAACCGGGCAGGTCCAGCTCCGCGATTCGGTCCATGTGCGACATGCGCAGCTCCGGGAAGATCGTTCCCTGGTTGATTCCAAAAAGCATTTGACCGGGGTTGATCGCGTCCTCCCGGCCATTATACGCCGCCAGCGCCGCCTTGCAGCGCACCAGCCAGCGGTACGTCCTGTCGCAGGAGTCTTTCACATATGCGTATGGGGAGGGAATTTGAATGCACTCGTCAAACGCCATCGCGATGTCGGAGCCGAGATTTGCCTGAATGCGCATACTCTCCTCCGGGCCCATGAAAATGCGTCTGCCATCCACGTGGCTGTTGAACGCGACGCCCTCTTCCGTGATCTTCCGCAGCTTTGCCAGAGAAAAGATCTGAAACCCGCCGCTGTCTGTCAGGATCGGACCGTCCCACGTCATGAACTTGTGCAGTCCGCCCATGTTGCGGATCAGGTCGTCGCCGGGTCGGACGTGCAGATGATAGGTGTTGGAAAGCTCGACCTGGCAGCCGATGCGCGCCAGATCCTCCGCCGACAGCGCGCCCTTGATTGCACCCTGCGTGCCGACGTTCATAAAGACGGGGGTCTGGATTGTGCCGTGCGGCGTCGTGAACGTGCCGCGGCGGGCGCGCCCGTCCTGCTTCAGCAATTGATACATAGCGTCGTAAAAGCCTTTCTGAGTGGATACGTTTTTTTCGGGAAGGAATCCTGCGCGGCCGCCGCATCCGCGCTGCTTGCGCGGAGGGTTCGTGTCATACAATCAGCATCGCGTCTCCGAAGGAGAAGAAGCGATAGCGCTCCCGCACGGCAATTTCATAGGCGTGCAGGATATTTTCCCGTCCCGCCAGCGCCGACACCAGCATGATAAGCGTGCTCTCCGGCAGGTGAAAATTGGTCACCAGCGCGTCAATACAGCGGAACGTATAGCCGGGATAGATGAAAATATCGGTCCAGCCGCTGCACGGCCGCATCGTCCCGTCCGGCGCGGCAAAGCTCTCCAGCGTCCGGCAGGAGGTTGTGCCCACGGCAAACACCCGGCCGCCGCCGGCCTTTGTCTCGTTGATGGCGCGCGCCGTCCCTTCAGGGATTTCGCAGTACTCGGCGTGCATGATGTGATCCTGAATCTCCGCTTCCTTGACCGGGCGAAACGTGCCAAGTCCAACATGCAGCGTCACATAGCAGACGCGAACGCCTTTCGACGCGATTCGCTCCAACAACTCCGGTGTAAAATGCAGCCCCGCCGTCGGCGCGGCGGCGCTGCCGGGCATTTTGGCGTATACCGTCTGATAGCGCTCGCCGTCGGTCAGCTCTTCCTTGATGTACGGCGGGAGCGGCATCTTCCCCAAGCGCTCCAGAATCTCTAAAAAAATTCCGTCATAGTGAAATTGAAGGATCTTATTTCCGTCCGCGACGGCATCCACGACCGTTGCCGTGAGCGCGCCGCCGCCGAAGGTCAGCTCCGTGCCCGGGCGCGTTTTCTTTCCCGGCCGGGTGAGACACTCCCACCTGCCGCCGCCCAGGTCGCGCAGCAGCACGACCTCGACGCCGCCGCCCGTGACGCGATTGCCCAGCAGGCGCGCCGGCAGCACGCGCGAATCATTCAAAACCAGACAGTCGCCCGGCTCCAAAAAACGCGGCAGGTCATAAAAATGATGGTGCGCGATCTCCCCCGTCGCGCGATCAAGCTTCAGCAGACGGGAGGCATCCCGCTGCTGCAGCGGCGTCTGCGCGATCAGTTCCTCCGGCAACTCAAAATAAAAGTCCGACTTCTTCATTCCACATATGCTCCGGTAAAATAAAAGCTGATGATCTGGTCATAGGTCATCGCGCGCTCCGCCATTGCGTACGCGCCCCACTGGCTCATGCCGAGCTGATGCCCATAACCGGCGCCGCTGATGAGATAGCTGTCGGTTTCCTCGTCATAAGCGACGGAAAAGCGCCGGCTGGTATAGCGCGCGCCGAGGCCTCGCAAAAACGCGCGCACGTCGTCTTTCTGATAAGTTTGCCCGTTTGCGGTCAGCGTCATAATATTACCCTGCGGCGTGTTGGTCACAGAAATATCCCCCGTCAGAGCGTGCGGGACGGCAATGCTCCAGCTCTTGCAGTAGAAATCCAGATCGGCCTCATACGGATCGGCCACGCCGCGCAGATACGGAATGGCCGCGTTGGACCATACATTTTCCGAGTCCTCCGTTGCGCCGCCGTCCGCCGCGAAATAATACACCGCGCAGACCTTGCCATCGTACCGGACGAGTTCTCCGGCCGTGTCGTCCACGGCCCGATTCGTCTGCTCTGTCGCCTCGTAAAGCCCACGGTAGACCTGGCAGTTGATGTCATCCGTCAAATCAAAGCCATAGGAGCGATACCGGTTTTGGTTCATAACCGCATAGGTGCGCGCGCAGACCGCCTGGGCCTTCAGCGCCTCCAGCGGCCAGGACGCGCTCATCTCGTTCGGCAGAACGCCCTTAACATAGTCCTCCAGCGGGACAAAATTCACGACCGTCAAGCTGTCGCCGCTCAGGCGCGCGAACTGAAAGTCCCCGCAATAGCTGTATGTACCGCATTGCGTTGCCGTCTTGCCGGATGACGCCGTTGGCGACAACGTGAGCGAGTAGCTGGAGCCGCAGTCGAAAAGAAAGATCGGCTGAGCCGTGTCCGCCATGAGAATGACGACGCCGCGGCCGCTCCCGGTATATACCTCGGCGGACAGGCCCTGGGCGTCACGCGCGGCCTCCGCCTCAGCTTCCGAGGGATAGCCGCCGATCAGCACCGCGTAAGCGCCGTTGCAATACGCCGGAAATCCGCCGAAGGCGTCGGCGTCCTTTCGCGCGTCCTCAAAGTCCGCGTAGGTCTCGGAGAGTCGGAGGTGATATCGCCCAAGCTCCCGCTCCCCGTCCGCCAGAGAAAGATTCTGATCCGGCACGATGGTGACCGCGCGCGCGTCCGTGTCTCCAAGCGTCTGAAAGATCCGGTCCTCGTCATAGAAGCCAAAGCGATATCCGTCGCCGTTTTTAAGCTCCAGCGTCGTCTCCGTGCGCGCGGTCGAGTCATAAAAAAGTCCGACCCGAACGAGCTCCAACTCCGCCCGCTCCGGCGCTGCGGCCAGCGCGGGCGCCGAAACCATGCAGGCAAGCAGTAGAAGCAAGATCACTTTTGGCAAAATCTTTTTCATAGAAAATCCTCTGTCGTGTATGCGCAAGCGTTTCTTCGCAAAGTGCATTTATTATATACAATGATACCGGAATATGCAAGTCAAAAAGGTATATTATTTTTAATTTTTTGTTTTATTTTGTTTCTTTCTCGCAAAACGACTGTGCGGAGGATGCAAAAGTCGGGTGTTCTACGCAACGAAGACGTCCCGGAATCGGTCTGATTCCGGGACGCTGTAAGCAGAATCGCGTTCTCCGCAATCGCGGCGAATCCCTGCGCGCTTCAAATTGTGATATGAACCGCTTCTCACGATGCCTTTGTGCTGCCGAGCTTCTTTTTGATCCGGATAAAGGTGTACAAGCCCGCGCCCAGGATTGCGAAGCCTATCTCGATATATCCAAGAATGGGCGAAACCAGACCAAACCCCGTGATTGGGACGGCTTCCAGCACGTTCTTGACAATGACACGGGTTCCGTCAACGGACAGCTGACCGGAAAAGGCGTGATTCCCCTGTTCATTCTTGCGCACGCTCACGCTCTCGCCGCCGTTGAGCGAGAACGATACGTCATAGTTCGACGCGCCGATCTCTTCGATTGTAAAGCCGCCGATTGGTAAGCCGCGCAGCGTTTTCGTGCCTTTATCCATCAGGGAGAAGCGCTCCTCTGTCGGCGCAAGCCCGGAGGCCGCATCAGGCGTAATCGTCACGCGAAAAGCATAGCTCTGTGATTTGTCGGCAAAGAGACCGTCAACCGCCTTCTCCACCTCCAGCGCCAGCGTCTTCACATGAACCACGTAGACCTGATCGTCCGTGTCCGTATGGGTGCTGTCCGTGTCACAGCTGCGAAGCAGCGTGTAGGCGCCGCTGGTGCTGTGATATCCGTATCCGCAACCGTCAGCGTCCTGAGGTATACCGGGAAATCGCCGCTGGTCGTCACGTAGCCATTCTGAACCTTTCCGGAATCCGGCGTCAGCGTATACGTCAGCGAGGGCGCCTGGGTGAGCATGTGCACATCCGTGTCCTTTTTCACAACGTCCGGGTTGCTGTCAAGGATCCATTTCCACCCGGTGCTGACCGGGTTGGTGCTCAGATCGACGCTGCCCCCATAATATGCGGTTAAATCCCGGAAGTTCAGCTCGGGCTTATACACGTGGATCTTGAACAACACCGCGTCAACGCCGCTGAGATGCTTTTCCGTTTCGGAAAGGTCGCTGTTGTGCGGGCAGCTGCGTTCATAATGGCTGCGGTCCGCGATGTCGATCGGCTTTCCGGACGTGTCGGGAACCCATATCTTATCCAGCCTCACGACGATGTCACCCGTCGAATCAACGAGCACGTTCTGAATGTCATGGGTAACGGTCATGGTATATCCGCCGTTTCCATCCGGTTCGGGCTTCGCCGTTCCCGTTACCGTCGTCAGCAGGTTTCCGTCGCTGTCATACAGCTTTAGAACGTTGTCAACCTCAGGCGGCAATTCGTCGGTATCATAGGGCATCAGCTCGCCGGCTTCCCGCTCGCAGACCCATTCGAATTTCAGAGCCATGGCGCCGTCCGTCGGGATCGTGGACAGATAGTAGGCGTCCTGATCCTGATACGTGATCTTCGGCACGGAGACGTAGATCGTGCCCTTCGTATCATAAACCTGGATCAGGTCCTCGTCGCTCTCCCCTGTCAGGTTGCCGTTCACGACGACCTCGACCTTGTAGCCCTTGCCGTCCAGGATGGGATAATCCACGGCCTGACCGTCCTGCATCCAGTGGATGCCGCTTTCCGCCAGCTTTCCCGTTTCCAGCACAGTCCCGCGGGGGACCGTGAAGGACGCGACCACGCTGCCGTAGAGATCAATCACGTTGTAGGTCACATCCGCGGCCACGTTGTTGACGCCGTTAAAAATGCTGTTGAACTGCGATGTGTGCTCCACGCCGTCAATGAGCTCCGCGTATTCCAGTCCGTCCAAGTGCGTCAAAATCTTGGAGCCATGGGTAGCATAAATATGATGATCCCCAAGATTCTGGACTTCAAGCGTCTTCACCGGCAGCTCCACCGGCTCCGGCACGGGGAACTCGCCGAACGACTCGTCGCCTACATAGATACCGGAGGCCGGGTCGTTGGTTTCCACGGTGCCGCCCAGAAAATCCTCTCCCGGCGTGACGGCAAACTCGATAATCAGCTTCTTCCCACGATAGCTGACGCCGGAGTCTGTTGTGACGGTGCCGCACCAGTTGGCGCTGAAGTCAAAGCCGGTCACGTTCAGCGTCCTGCCGTCAATGGTGGCGGTCACGCCGTCCGCATTGACGGGGGCACCCCACGTATGGTCGCCGATATAGTCCGCGGTTTTCAGGGTCACCTCGCCGGCATTCTCCGGCATCTCAAAATAAGGCGTAACAATGTCTTTAATCACGGTCGTATCCGTCAGCGTGACGGTAGAGCCGCCAACCTCAATCTGATGCGCGGCCTCGTTGAAGATCGTGGCCAGCGCGGTTGAATCAGTGGCCGAGAGATAGTACCCATCTCCGTTTTTGGATGCCACCTGGTGCATGAAGTAGTTGCCATACGGAGCGACTGCCGCCGCACTGCTGCCGGTGCTCGTGGTGCTTGTGTACGGCGTGCCGGGAGACGACGCATCCGCGCCTTCAAATATGCCGACAGCGTAAACCGTAGCGCCGTACGTGTTTTTAAGCAGCTCGCTCTGCGCAACCGCCTCCTCGGCAATCGTGGTAGACTCACTGTTCCACTGGTTAACCTTGCTCCCCGGCGTACCGTCCGTGAACAATACAACAACACGGTTTCTGGTCTCGCCGCTGGGGATGGGATTTTCCTTGAAAAGATCAACTGCGTATTTCAGTCCCAGATTGGTGTGGGTTGACCCCGACGCCGTATATTTGATGCCGTCAACCGTTTCAACCGATTTGGGCAAATTCATATGGAGCAGGGAATCCGTTGCGTCGGTCCCTGTTTTGTACGTCGCCGAGGTGCTGAATGTGACGATGGCCAGCCGGTGATCGGAGGTTTCGGATTTTGCAATCACCGCGTCCGTAAAGCTTTTTACCGCCGCCTTCATCGCCGCGAGGCGGGTAGTCGTTTCATACGTATAAAGCCCGTCAAAATACGTGCTGAGGTGATTCGTTCCCGTACTCCAGGGTTTGGCGGTATAACTGACCACATTGGACTTTGTGACGCCGTCAATCGTATACGTAAAGGTGTGGTCGCTCGTCGATGTGGAGCCGCGGGAAACCGTGATCCGAACATATTCGTCCGAATCCTTGACCTTGCCGAACAAGGCGGTGCGGTAGGAAGAATAATAGGTGTGCGCCTGAAAGGTGTTGGAGACTTTGCTGTATCCCCCGGTCCGCATCGAGTCCGTCATCGAGCTGGACAGATCCAGCACCAGAACGATATCCGTAGGTGTGCTGTCGGTGACCTCTTTGACAATCTTTTCGCCAGTGGCGTAGGCCTCCATCGTGATGGTCGTTTTGCCGGTTTTCTCATTGTACACGGCTTCTTTGTTGAGAACGACGCCGGAGTCCGCTTCTTTGGCCGCGTTTGTCGACAGCGCCTTCCGTTTTGCGCCGAGGTCGTCAATCGAGAGCTGGCCCACAACCGGCGCGAGGAAGGGCGCGACATTAGTCACATTCTTCCCAGGCACCTCCGGTTCAGCATCAGCATCCTCAGTTGCGTCCTCCGGCGCTGCCTCCGGGCTCGCAGGCTCGATCTCCCCGGGTTCCTCCGATAATGCCTCCTCGATTTCGGCGGGCTCGGACTCCTCCATTTCTTCCGATGAAGACGCGCCATCCTCCGCGCGCGCGAGCGGCTCCTCGCCCGCCTCGTCTGCCTCGTCTGCTTTGTCCGCTTCATCCAGGACCTCCGCAGCGTCTGTGTAAAGGGCCTCAATCCCGTCGGGATCTGCGTCGTCATCCGCTGCGGCGCCGCCGGGCACCAGCAGCGCGCAGATCATTACGAGGGCCAGAAGGGCCGCGAGGAAACGGCGTAAGGGTTCCTTTTTCCCGTTATCATTACGCATTGTCCTCACGTCCTTTCTTTTTGCCCGGCAGGATCAGCGCAACGATCAACGCAGCACCGGAAAGCGCGAAAAGCGCCGCCCACAACGCAACAGCGCTGTCGTCTCCGGTCCTGGGCCCCGCCGCATTTCCGGCCGAGGGCGCGTCCGTGGGCTGTGGAGAGGCCGCGGGCTTTGGGGATGCCGCAGGCGCTGGAGAGCTCGTAGGGTCTGGCTGCTCCTCCGCGCCGGTGGGTCCCGCATAAGTTGGGTCCAGGCACAGCTCCTGCGGCTTTACGCCATCGCCGTCCTCGGCGGTGAGCATCCGCAGCGCCATTCCATTGCTGGAGTCGTTCACGATATAAAGACGAACTGTCAAGACATTCTGCTCAAACGTGTAATTGGCCGCGTTGGGCTTCGACCCGTCGAGCTCCAATGCCGCCTGAATCTCGTACGCATAGACTCCGGGGCTGGTAAAGGTGAAGGTCAGGCTGCCCTCCTGGTCGAACTGCGTGCCGGCCTCGACCTTCTCTCCGCCGCCGGAGACGCCCTGAACGGAAAAGACGCCCTTCTCATCCGCCTCTGCGGGCAGCGGCGCTCCCGCCTCCGCAGATATGACATAATGAAACAGACTATCCGCCGTCACATCCATGGTGGTATAGCAGTGCCGATAAGGCAGCGTCACTGTCAGCGGCTCATAGACATTTGCCGCCAGACTTTCTGTGCCAACAGGAAGCAGGACCGCCAGCAAAACGACAAAACACAATATGATCCATGTTTTTGCATATTTTTTATGTTTCATGGTTCATAATCTCAAAATTCAAAAGGCATGTAAATACGTAACAAATCACGTATTTATAAGAGAAACGGAACCATCTACGGCTCCGTTTCTGCATTTTCATGTG
>CACWHX010000006.1 GCA_902760845.1 Oscillospiraceae bacterium | reverse complement strand
AACTTTTTTCTTTTTTTCAATTGGGGGCTTTACAAGCCGCGTTGGATGTGCTATAGTGTCAATAACAATAATAATTCTTATTATTAAAGTTAGGAGCAATGCACGATGGAGGCGCGAAAAACCAGCAAAAAGCGGCAGGCGATCCTGGATGCCTTGCTGGAGACGCACACGCACCCCAGTGCGGAGCAGCTCTATCAGCGGCTCAAGCCGCGCTATCCGGATCTCAGTCTCGGAACGGTCTACCGCAATCTGAGCCTGTTTGCCGACCGGGGGGATGTGCTGCGGCTCGGCCCTGTCCACGGGCAGGACCGGTTCGACGGGCGCACCGATCCGCACGCGCATCTGCTCTGCACCCGCTGCGGGCAGATTCTGGATGTGGAGCTGCCGCCCGAGGCGGAGACGCTCTCCGCCGCCGTGGCGCGCGCCACCGGCGCGGCGGTCAGCAGCTATTCGCTTTTTTTCCGCGGGCTGTGCGCGGAGTGCCGGCAGAAGGCGGACGAGCCGTCCGCTTCAGCATAAATCGCAGGTTTCAATTCATTCTATCAATTCAGGAGGTCAACAACAATGAAAAAATGGGTTTGCAGCGTATGCGGCTATGTGCACGAGGGCGACACGCCGCCCGCAGAGTGCCCGGTATGTCACGTTCCCGGCTCGAAATTTGTCGAGCAGGGCGGCGAAATGACCTGGGCGGCCGAGCATGTCGTCGGCGTCGGCAAGGTGTTCGGCGCGGACGTTCCGGAGGATGTGCAGAAGGAGATCATCGACGGTCTGCACGCCAACTTTGAGGGCGAGTGCTCCGAGGTCGGCATGTATCTGGCCATGGCGCGCGTCGCGCACCGCGAGGGCTATCCCGAAATCGGCCTGTACTGGGAGAAGGCCGCGTATGAGGAGGCCGAGCACGCGGCGAAGTTTGCCGAGCTGCTGGGCGAGGTCGTGACGGACAGCACCAAGAAGAACCTGACCATGCGCGTCGAGGCCGAAAACGGCGCGACGCTCGGCAAGACCGATCTGGCCAAGCTCTGCAAGAAGTACAATCTCGACGCGCTGCATGACACCATCCACGAGATGGCGCGCGACGAAGCGAGACACGGTAAAGCCTTTGAAGGGCTTCTTAAGAGATATTTCGGGAAATAAGAAAACTCCAAAAAAGCCCGTTAAAGTCCCGAAAATCGACCCTAACGGAAAGACACGTGACCGACCCCTCGCGGGTCGGTCATTTTACGTTTTCAGCGTCTTGCTGTGTAAATCCCTGTGAGGGTGTTGGAGTGGTTTACTGAAACTGTGTAAAGGAAAACTGTGTAGAAATTCGAACGCCTCCATCTATTGCTTTTGAGAAAATGATGTTATACAATTATGGTAGAGTTAAGCGTATAGATAAGTGCAAATCATAGACAGACAGATGCAGGAGCCCTGAACAGCCCAACTTCACATGGAGATTTCTGAGCGGATGCATTTGTTGTGCGTCCGCTTTTTTCGTCAAACAAGGCACAGTTCAATGCTATAGGGTCTGTGTAAGCTGGGTTGCGAACCCCAGTCAAAGTAAAGCCCATGGGTGTGTGGAGCCGCTGCAATAAGTCCACGGCGTTGGTATGGCGCGTTCTATCGCTATATCTGCGCCTCAGTGTGAACTCACAACGGAAACACACAATAAAAAAAGAGTTATGGGGTGGATAGCTGAACAGGATTGCAAGTGTAAAAAGCAATGACAGCTTGCGCAAAGCCCGAAAGGGCGGCACTTGCACCGAGGAATGAGAAAACTCGGAATGATAGAAACAATCGAACCCTCACCGACGTGACGGAAGTTTCGTCTGGAGCGATTGAAATTATCTCGTTGATTGTAATGAATCGACATTATGACCAACGGGATAATTCTGCTCTTTCCTACCTCGGCTCTGGAAGGTTTCTGTAGGAAAGAAAAACACTGGTTTTTACCTCTTGGATTTGAAAAAATCCCTGGAACTTCTGAAAGCCTTTGAAATTGAAACAAAAACTCCTGTAGGATTGATTGGAAAGCCTTTGAAGGACTGTTCTATTCATAAAGAAAAATGAAATCAAGCCTGCGAAAGAAAACGGACATAAAAAACACCACCAACAGGACTGAACCTGTCGATGGTGTTTTCTGTTAAGTGCATCAAGTCATAAACTTTACTTCGCTCTGCCTGTATCGGCAGAAGCCCTGAACTTTAATCGTCTTAACGAAAGGTAGAAAAATTTTACATTTAAGACATCGGGCGTTTTTCTACGCCCTTATTTTAATTATACCATACCCCGATTTCCAAAAGCAATAGATGGAGAGTGTCATTGCTTCTGGATATAGTGCTCTACCGTCACGTCGCTGCGGCAATGGTTCAGAACCATGATGCTGACGGCCAAGACCGCGCATCGGTCATATGTGACCTCTTTTCCCTCCGCAAGCTGATGCTGCCGATTCTGCCCGCGCACGCAGTATGGATTGTCGAGGTTTTCCCTGCAGGTGCGGCCTCGGCGCTGAAATCCATCATGGACGATTTGCTTATAGTAGTCTCGGCGTTCTGGATGCTGCTGCATATCCTCCACGATACGGTTATAGACCTCTACGGCACGTTGCTGGCGCATGTGGTGCAAATCGGCGTCGTTGCAGAAATCCCTTCGGTCAAAAATGCGTTCATCTGGCGCTTTTCCTTCCTTCAAGGCGAGCACTGCCGCCTTTTCCTCTGGCAGAATGAAAATCTGCTCATTATTTCTGCCGCCTTTTCCCTTCGAAAGAACTACAACTTCATCCCCGCGCTCGATAATATCCTTCGCGGTCAATCGGCTGAGCGCCGTTCTGCGCATCCCCAGCAGACGATTGGCGGCGAGAATCCCAGCGTGATTTATCTCGTTGTATCTGTCATTCTTTCTGCTCAGTGTTCCACGCTCGATATGCGAGACAGAGCGGGGCGGGTGCTTGTAATCATGGGCGATAGCCCCCGTTGCCTTGCAGACAGCGGCAAGCGCCGTCGCTATGGTATAGGGGGATTTCCCTTGTTCCTGCAAATGGTCGATGTATTCCTGAATATAGTCCTTGCTCTCTTCCACGGTGATTTTTCTGCATCCCTGTGAGATAAGGTAGTCGCCGAAATAACCCACCTGCTGCTGATACGTCGCCATGGTGGAATAGGAATATATCTTGTCCCTCATGTCGTTGACCTGCAGCCGTTCTTCGTATGTTTTTCCCTCGCGCTTCATTTCCGCGCGCTTTTCATTGGTCGATATTTTGTCCTGATGCTTGGACTGGCCGTAGGCCGCTTTGTGTTCAAGTTCCTGCTTTAGCAGGTATTTGATAGAATTTCTTGCCATTACAATACCTCCTGCAAGTCAGTCGTACAGTCGGCGCTGAAAGCGCCGGGTGTACGACTGATCTTGCTGTTATCATCCTTGTTAAGTTAGTTGAGCGGGTCATCTTCTTGTTCAGCCAGAAGATTAGAGCATACGGATAAAGTCGTGCTCAAGACTTCCCCTTGTTTTACGTCCAGATGCTTATAGGACGCACCATAGATATCAGTTTATAGCTGGAGTGGCTATAACCTGATATGATTTTCCCAAAGGAGGGGCGGTTATACCGCCGCCTCCAAGGTCAAATCTGTGTGCTGGCAGAGCCAGCCCATAAGCTCCTTTGCCGTCTTTTCGATGACGGACAAAGAAGCTCGCAGCATATCCATGTCCTTCCCTTGCCATCCAATAATGTACGGGAATGAATAATCGCTGCTGTCCAGCCCGAACGCCTGACATACGACGTATGCGCAGCTTTCGGCCTGCACCTCAGCCTCCTCCCTTGAAAAGCGAGTTTCGGCCTCGGCGTTGTGGAGCATACTGTGCGATTTTTCGTGCAGGAGCGTTTTCAGAGATTGCATGGCCGTCATATGAGGCCGTATGCGAATCTCCTTCGTGTCCACACGATAATAGCCGTTTGCTCCACCTTCCCGCAAGGAATCATCGTAGGATATATCGTCGTTTTCATCGATGATACGCGCGACCGCTTTCTTTAGGGTCTCGGAATCATCTGCAAGCTCATGGCAGAGAGACGGCAGCTCGCCATCTACCTGCTGGGCGTCGAAAACACATCCCACGCGGAATGTCAGTCCCTTTGCGTCCACCGTTTCCGTAAGGGCGTTCCCTTCATCGTCAACGATTTTCTGCTTCTTCTGGTAGGTATATGGGATTGGGACCAGAATCCGAATACCGTGTTCGCCTTTTCGCACAGAGCATCCAAGCCGCTTCCATGTCTGAAAGCTGGCTACTCTTGATGCTGTCGGGCATTGCGAGAGAATCAGAATCACGTTGCGGAAGGAATACTGGTGGAACATCCCCATCATTTTCAGGAAGTTCGTGTAGTTCTCCGACGTATAGACCGCCAGAACGCCTGCATCCAAACGTTCCATGATTTCCTGCATGCTCTCTTTTTTCTTACTGTTGACTTCCATGCTCCTGTCATCCTTTCCTCTGCGCATGGCAGATTGGTCAAAATGTGCGCAAAAAAAGGTCAATTCCTTTGAACTGACCTTGATGCACGTTCCTATTCACTTATGAAACGTGATTTGCAGAAATCGCTTGCACTTACACCTATATTATACCCTGCAGAGGGGTAGGAAAGCAAGAGATGGGCAACTGGCAGACCGTGCCAGTTACCCATCCGAATCACTTGTGCTCACGAAGCGTTTTCTTTGTGGTGATGATATGCTGACCTCTATAAGGACTTCACCAAGCAGGTCAGCAGTCGTCGCTTCACGGTGTCCTGCTGAACGCAAAACCGCTCCACAGGCGATAGAAAGCCTGTGGAGCGGAGAAAGGATTGAACGCTATGATTTACGGGTATGCCAGATGCTCCACCAACGAGAGCAAACAGGACATTAACAGACAGGTGCGGGAACTGAAACAGGCGGGAGCCGAGCAGGTTTATTTGGAATATGAGCACGGCGACGCCAAGGTGAAAGCACAACTATCCTCGCTCTTGGAGACAGCGACGGCGGGCGACGCCATCATCACATTGGAGGTCTCGCGTCTCGCCAGAAGCACAAAGCAGTTGTGCGAAATCATTGACCGTGTGCGGGAAAAGCGTTTGCGTCTCGTGATTGTCGGCAGTATCACGGTGGATTGCTCCAACGGCGAACTTGACCCGATGACAAATGCGTTCATTCAAATGTCAGGCGTGTTTGCGGAATTGGAGTTGCGTATCATCCGCTCGCGTGTTCGCAGTGGTATGGCGAACGCCAAGGCGAAGGGTGCGAAAATTGGCAGACCGCAGACCACATTGGAGGATGTTCCCGCTCTGTTTTTACGGCATTACCCATCATACAGGGCAGGACAGTTGAATGTCAGCGAACTCGCGAGGGTGTGCGATTTGAGCCGAACGACCACATACAAATACATTGGGCTTTTGGAGCAGAAATAGAACAGGGAACGCGGTGAAGCGTTCCCATAAAATATATTAACTGATTTTCGTAGGTGTTTCCATCTTAAAGTTTATTTGCTTAAAGTCGCCATCTTCTTCATTAAATTCATATAATCCTTCAAATTTTGCCTCATACGTGTCTCCGTATTCGTCTGTCATTCTGGCCTTTCCCGTAGTTCGATATACACCGTTGTCATCAATTTCTATATAACATTTAGCAACATTTGATGCTTTTACACTGTAATAGAGTGAACAATACGTATCTATAACGAACTCCATTTTATCACGTAGTAATTGCTCTGGGTTGGGCGTTTCTTCCACCGCTTCCTGCCCACCACCGCAGGCGCACAGCGACAGGCACATCACTAATGCAATAAGTAATGCTGTCCATTTCTTCATTTCCGTTTTTACCTCCTGTTTAAAATAAAAAGTGCGTGGCCTCAAACGAAGCCACGCACGAAAAACGCAGAGCTCCGTTTGTTGCCACACAAACTCAAAGCACCCAAGAGGAATGCGATGATGGAGATTGCGTTTTTACCGAAGTAAAAATACAATCCCTCTTGGGTTTCGATATTGAGTTTGTGTGGCACATCTATGTTATCACACATTTTTCTTGAACACAATCATTTTCGTTGGTATTAATACAAAAATGATGGAGAGACCTATAAAGTCTCTCCATTTTTGTTTATAGATGTTCGTAGATGTTCAAAAGATGTTCCACAACATTCAGCGATGTTCCATAGATGTTCAAAGATGTTCAAGGTTCTTGTGTAATGCTTCAATTCCCGTTGGTGAGACACCCAAATAGTATCTCTGCGTGATGCGGATGTTTCCGTGGCCCATTTGATTACACAGCAAATGTGTAGGCGTATTCATTTCAGCCATCATTGTTCCGTATGTATGGCGCAGATAATGATACTTGAACGGGATGCCAAGTTTGGCTTTGATTTCACGCGAAGGGTATTTGAAAGAATTGACCGTTTGGATTGTGCCGTCAGGCAAGCAATTCACCAAATCCACGGAGGATATACGGCTTCCGTCCAAATCTTCGATAAATCGCTGTTTCTGTTCCCGCACGGCTCGATGGGTTTGTCTGTATTCCTGTTCCCGTTCCCATTTCTGCGCCAAATGCTCCCGCATCCGCTCGGACAAATAGATTGTCCGCTTGCCATTTCGTGTTTTGACTGGCACAAGTTTGATAAGCCCATCCTGATACTGTTGTTGTCTGTCGATGTAGATGGTTCCGTTCTCCAAATCAACATTCGCCCACTTCAAGCCAAAACTTTCATTGATGCGAAGCCCGCAGAGACGGCCCAAGAGATAAGCAGTTTCCGCATTGGTTCCTTCAAAATAAGCATCCAACCGCGCGAGCTGTTCCCTGCTGAATGTGGCGATATCCGTATCATCCTCCACCTTCATACTCGGCATTTTGATGCGCGTGGATTTATTGACGCATAATTTGTTGTAGGTATCGACCTCCAAATAATCGCGCGAATACGCCTGACCGAAAATGAGATAAAATAATTTCAAAAAACTTTCGACATACCGATAGGCAAGCCCGTATGTGAAATACAATTCTGTCAAATAGTCGTTCACCTCCGCAACGGAGATTTCACCGACAAACCGATTTCCAAATCTGTCGCCGATGTGATTTTTCCATAGACTGTCCTGCTTCAAAATGGTTTTGTATGCCTTGCCAGCACGACCCTTTTCACAGTATTCTTTCCAAACTTCATTCACCGTTTTTCGTTCGATGACCTTGCGCTTGACTTTTTCCTGCTCCATAGCAATAGCCGCTCGACGAGCGACTATTGCCTCCCGTTTCGTTTTCAGGACATTCCCCTGTTCGTCCTTCGCCTTGCGGACATCCTTCTTTTGTCCGTCTCGCGTGAGCGTATAACGAAACGCCCAATTTCCGTTCTTCAACTGATAAATGCCTGTGTCCGTCTGTTTTGCCATTGCTTTTCCCTCCAAAAGTGGATAATTAGTGGCACTTTTCGACATTCACAGGCATTTTTCAAAAGTGGAAAGTGGATAAGGGAATAAAGAAAGAAAATGATTGATTTCCTTGCGTTTATCGGCTATAATAATTCCAAACCATAGCACACCCGAAGTCGCGGAGCGACTTATCATCCACGAGATGGCGCGCGACGAAGCGAGACACGGCAAAGCCTTCAAGGGCCTGCTGGAGCGCTACTTCGGCTGAGACGCGAACAGGAGGAAATCATCATGAAATATGTTTGCACCGTTTGCGGCTGGGTCTATGACGAGGAAGAGGCCGGCGTGAAGTGGGAGGATCTCCCGGACGATTTCACGTGTGAGCTTTGCGGCGTCGGCAAGGACATGTTTGAGGCCGAGTAAAAAACAACAACGATCGGGAGCGGAAAATCCGCTCCCGATTCAGTTTGCCAAAAAAGCCCCCGGCAGCGTTCGCGCCCGGGGACGCGGATGGAATCCGGCTTGTTTTTTGGCATGCGCGGCCGCCGGCCCGGACAGGGATTTCCCCGTCCGGGCCGGCGGTTTTTTTGATCCGGCGTCTATTTTTTCGTCTCCAGCACCTTGACGCCATGCATGATGATCTCGCCCGCAAGAACGGCGATCTCCTCCGGCGTCTCGCGCATGCCGTTGTCGATCCAGCGCAGCGCCAGCGACAGGTTGCCCGAAATGATGAACGAACAGAAATAATCCAGCAGCGCTTCATCGCTGGGATAGAAGTGCGCAATGAAATCATACAGATGCTCGTCCCGCAGAATCTGACAAATGTGGTCGGTGTACGCCTTGTCGCCGTTCGCGCCGAGCAGCACACGGCACAGATCGGCGTTCTCCTCGATGAACAGGTACAAATCGCGGAGATACGGGAACGTGGAGCCGCTGAACTCGTCGGGATTGTGCGCCCGGCAGACACGGATCAGCCCCTGCGCCATCTCCTCCTCCAGTTGGCTGAGCAGATCGTAAACATCCTTGTAATGAATGTAGAACGTGCCGCGGTTGATGTCCGCGATGGCGGCCAGCTCGCGCACCGAGATGTCCTTCACGTTTTTTTCCGACATGAGCTGCATCAGCGCCAGCCGAAGCTGCCGCTTGGTCTTGCGCACACGGCGATCAACAGGTTTTTCATCCATAAGACAACCTCCTTTGCGTCTCGTGATGGGTTCTTGACAAACATTATATCACAAAAAAGCGCAGTAAACAACAACAAGTTGGCAAAAAATCAAAAATTTTTTCACAGTCGATTTTCGGGTAACGCTCACAGTCCCCGATCCTTCAGGCCGCGGACCAGCTGAACGTAAAATTCCCGCACGTCGAAGCCGGGAATATTCTCGCGGTTGAGGTCGATCATATCGCCGTGCGAGATGCCGCGCCGGCCCGGCGCGGTCAGGAAGGTCTCGTCCTCGCCCCAGCGGCAGGACCGCTCCGACACCAGCCCGTCGTTCGGCCCGTCGAAGTGGTTCACGAGGCGGTAGGAAAAATTCAGCGGAAACCGCCCGCCGGAGGCGTGGTCGAGCCTGGAGCCGACGCTTGCGCTGTAGATGCCCGCCGGCAGGGGCAGCGGGTCAAATTCCGCCTTGCAGCGCGCCGCGGTCAGGTCGTAGACGGCGGCGAGAAAATCCGGCGTCTCGCCGAATTTGCGCAGCGCGGCGTTGTAAGCGTGCGCGAGGCGCTGCTTTTGCCGTTCCGGAATTTTTTCAAAGAGATAGTCGGCAAATTCGCAGCCGCGATGCGGCGTGTTCACGGTCGTGACGGAGGCGACATACTGCGCCGCGCCGCAGTTTGCGATGGCGTAGCGGATGTCCAGCCCGCCCTTGGAGTGTGCGATCACGTTGACCTTTTCGCAGCCGGTCTCCCGCACGAGCGCCCGGATGCGCGCGGCCAGCTCCGCGGCGCTCTCCGCCACGGGCAGCGCCGACTGCTGGTTGCCGTAGTAGATCGTCGCGCCGTTTTTCTCCAGCTCCGCCGGGATGCGTCCCCAGTAGTTGAAATACCTGGAGTCCCGGAAGAACACGCCGTGCACCAGCAGCAGCGGATGCTTTGTCGCGCAGATTTGATCGTCCGCGCGCGCGGCGTTCAGCGCGAGCTTCTCCGTCTCAAAGCGGACCTCGGCGTCCACGACGGAGATGACCCGGTGCAGGTAATAGAGGTGCAGGACCGGCACCCAGCCGAACACCGCCGCCAGCACGCGCAGCTTGACACCGAGCTGCACCGAGCACAGATAGACGCGCAGCATCCCGTGCCAGAAGAGAATCGCCTCGCACACGACGGCCGCGCCGAGCGCGGCGAACCAGAGACCGCGGCTTTCGGCGGCATAGAGCCGAAGCCCAATGCCGAGTCCGGCCTGCAGCAGCACGGTCAGCACCGTGCTCACGGCAAATAGTTTGAGCAGCAGGCCGCCTCTGGCGAGCGCGCGCAGCCGCCTGTCCGGGATGGCGCGGTACGCCGGCCAGGCGTTGAGCGCGAGAAACAGCAGCAAAAGGATGGGCGCAAGCCACCTCAGCGGCGGGATGAAGCGCAGCAGCAGCGCATTGATGCACAGCGTCGCAAGCAGCGCCGCCAGCGGGAACCGCAATTTGTCCTGTGCCACGGTTGAACACACCTCCCGGCTTCGTTTTTCAATATTATACTGAAAAAAGACGGGGTGGTCAAATTGGGCGCAGTGTGGTAAAATGATAAAAAACTACCTGCCAGACAGGCAAAAAGGAGAGACGCTATGTTTGACGACGGCGTATTTGCCATTCCCGGGGCGGACGGCCGGCCCCTGCATTGCGAGGTGCTTTTTACGTATGACTGCACGGACAACGGCCGCTCGTACGTGGTATACACCTACGGCGCGGAATCGGACAGGCAGATCGGCGCAAGCCGCTATGAGACGGACGCGAGCGGCGAGACGAAGCTGCTCCCGCTGGAGAGCGAGGCGGAGCGCAATCTGCTGAACCACTGCTTTGAGGAGCTGAAGGCCGAACTCCGGGCGCAGGCCGCGGAAACGGAGGATTGACGCCCGGCATGGACGAATTTCAAGCGATTACAATTGCGGACATTCCGCGGCTGAACGAATTTTTTGCGCGGCGCGGCACGCGCCTGTGCAACGACTCCGCCGGAGCGGCGGTGCTCTGGCAGCCCTATTTTCAGGACGCATTCTGCGCGCTGGACGGCACGCTGCTGCTGCGGGAAACGTTCCCCGGCGTCGGCACGGTGTATACGCCGCCGCACGCGGACGACGACGCGGCCTACGCCGCGCTGGAGCGATTCAGCCGCGCGCGCGGCGAGCCGCTGCGCTTTTTCCCCGTGACGCCCGAGGAGCTGGACGCGCTGCGCGCGCGCTATCCCGGCGCGGAGGCAGCGCTGCTGCGCGACTGGTGCGATTATCTCTATGCCGCGCAGGATATGGTGACTTTTCCCGGGCGGCGGTTTCACGGCCAGCGCAACCACGTCTCGCGCTTCCGGCGGCTCTACCCCGACTGGAAGTTTGAAGACATCACAGCGGAAAACCTGCCGGAGGTGCGCGCGTTTTTCGAGGATTACGCCGCGCGCTATCAGAAGGACAGCGAGACCGCCCGGGTCGAGACCGTCTGCGTGCGCGATTTCCTCGCGCACTACGACGCATACGCGCCGCTGGGCGGGCTGCTCCGCGCCGGCGGTAGAATCGTCGGCTTCTCATGCGGGGAGATCGTGGGCGACACGCTCATCATCCACGTTGAAAAGGCGGATATCGCCTGCGACGGCGTGTATCAGGCGCTGGTGCAGAGCTATGCCGAGCGCTTCGTCACGGACGGCGTCCAGTATATCAACCGCGAGGAGGACACGGGCGACCCCGGCGTGCGGCAGTCAAAGGAGCGCTACCGCCCCATCCGGCTGCTGGAAAAGTATCTGGTAACCATAGAAGCATTTTAAAATTTAACAGGAGGAATCTCAATGCAGGAAGTCTGTGAATTTCTGAAAAAGTGCGGGACCTACTATCTCGCGACCATGGAGGGCGACCAGCCGCGCGTGCGGCCGTTCGGCACGGCGAACATTTTTGAGGGCCGGCTCTATATCCAGACCGGGCGCAGCAAGGCCGTGGCACAGGAGCTGCTGGAAAACCCGAAGGTGGAGCTGTGCGCGTTTGACGGCGAGCAGTGGCTGCGCGTCGCGGCCAAGGCCGTGGAGGACGGCCGCGTTGCGGCGCAGATCGCGATGCTGGACGCATACCCTGAGCTGAAAGCGATGTATCAGCCCGGCGACGGCAACACCATCGTGTTCTGGCTGGAGAACGCGACCACGACGTTTAGCTCGTTCACAGCCGAGCCGAGAGTTGTGAAGTTCGGATAAAAAAACCGGCGGCGGGGACGCTCTTATGCGAGAGCGCCCGCGCCGCCGCAGACTTTGGGGCTGCCTTACCGGGTTGCGTAAGGCAGCCCCTTTCTCGCGCCCGCCCCCGGCGCATCTCATCTCAGCAGCATGAGACTTTCCGGCGGGAGACGCAGATACAGCGTCTCCCGCTCCGCCCGGCGCGCCCACTTCTCTTTGGAGAGCTCGATGCGCAGCCGGGCGTTATCCGCCGCGCCGCCGGGCGTGGCGGCCATGACAATGGTGGAAAACACATCCTCCATCACCCGGAGCGGCCGGCAGGGGATGACGTTTTCTCCCGGCGCGTCCTCCAGCGTGATATGGTGCGCGCGGATTGCGATATATTGCATATCGGTCTGCGGCGCGGCGCAGGTCAGCACCGCGCCCCAATCCAGCGCGCGGACGTGCGTCTCGTCGAGCGGCTCCGCCCGGCTGTAATTCTTGCACCCGGAGAGCAGGCACGCCGAGAGCGTCCGCGGCGCGTGAAAGAGTTCCCGCACCGGCATCGCGCCCGTGCCGCGGCCGCGGTCCAGCACCGTGACCGTCTCGCACAGACGGCGGATCTCCTCCCGGCTGTGGGTCACCAGCAGCGTCGTGCCGCCGAAGCTCTCCAGAAGCTCCGCCAGCTCCAGCTCCGTTTGCCAGCGCAGATAGCTGTCCAAGGCGGAAAGCGGCTCATCCAGCATGAGAATTTCCGGCCTGGTGAGCAAAATGCGCGCCAGCGCGACGCGCTGCTGCTGCCCGCCGGAGAGCTGCGCGGGGCGGTGGCGTTCCAGCCCCTCCAGCTGAAAGCGGCGCAGCATTTCCGAGACGGCGGCGCGCGCGGTCCTTCTGTCCTCCCCGCGCAGGGCGGCAAGGAGATTTCCCTCCACGGTCATGTTGGGGAAAAGCGCGTAGTTTTGAAACAGCAGACCGACCCGGCGCTCCTGCGGCGAGAGATGAACATGGCGTTCGCTGTCAAACAGCACGCGCCCGTTTACCTCGATGTGCCCGCGGTCGGGCCTGATTACGCCCGCAATGCAGCGGAGCGTTACGCTCTTGCCGCAGCCGGAGGCGCCCAGCAGGCCGTGGACGCAGTCCGGCGCGTCAAAAGCGATTCGGAGATGAAACGTCCCCAGCCGCTTTTCGATATCCACGGAAACCGCCATGTTTACCGCGCCCCCCTTCGCTCCCGCTTTTCCAGCAGATTCACCGCCATGAGCACCACAAAGGAGATGGCCACGTTAATCATGACCCACTGGAAGGCCAGGGCGTCGTTGTTTGTGCGCCAGAGCTGATAGACCGTGGTGGAGATCGTGGCGGTGCGCCCCGGCGTATAGCCCGCGATCATGCTGGTCGCGCCATACTCGCCCAGAGCGCGGGCGAAGGAGAGCACCGTGCCGGCCAGGATCCCCTGCCGGCAGTACGGCATCTGGATGCGCCAGAAAATATAGGTGTTGGAAAGCCCCAGCGTCTGCGCGGACGCGCGCAGCGCGGGGTCAAAGGCCTCAAACGCGCCGCGCGCCGTGCGATACATGAGCGGAAACGCCACGACGACCGAGGCAAAAACCGCGGAATACCACACCATGGTGAGCCGGACGTGAAACGCCGAGGCCATCCACGCACCGAACACCCGGTTCGGCCCGAAGAGGAGCAGCAGAAAATAGCCCACAACCGTGGGCGGCAGCACCAGCGGCAGCGTAAGCACCACATCGAGCAGCCCCTTGAGCACGCGCGGCAGCTTTGCAACATAGTACGCAAAGAAAATCCCAACAAAAAATACGACCGCACAGGAAATCGCCGCGATGCGCAGGGAATTGTAAAGCGGATAAAGGTCCATCGTCAAGCGCTCCGGAACGTCCCGGACTTGCCGCCGGTTTTCTCCAGCAGGCGAATGTCCGTAATCTCCATATCCTTCTGCACGGCCTTGCACATGTCATACACCGTGAGCGCCGCGACGGAGACCGCCGTGAGCGCCTCCATCTCCACGCCGGTGGGGCCGGTGCATTTCACCGCCGCGGTGATGTCCACGGCGCAGCCGGCTTCATCCAGGGCAAAGCGCACATCCACGCCCGTGAGCGGCAGGGTATGGCACAGGGGGATGAGTTCGGCCGTGCGCTTCGCCGCCAGAATCCCGGCAATCTGGGCTGTGCCCAGCACGTCGCCCTTTTTCATGCCGCCGGTTTTGACCAGCGCAAGCGTCTCCCGGTTCATGCGCACGCGCCCGGCGGCCACGGCGGTGCGGACCGTCTCCGCCTTTGCGGACACGTCCACCATCCGGGCGCGCCCGCTTTCATCAAAATGGGTAAAATCAGCCATCTTCCGATCCCTCCTGAGACGCGACCCGCTCAATCAGCAGCTTCATCGTGCCGCCGCAGACCATGCCCTCTTCCCCGGCCACATCGTCCAGCAGGCTGACGGAGAGTATCTCCGAGCCGCCCTGCTCGATGATCTGCACCGCCTTGCGCAGCGCCTCGCCCTCGCTGCAGCCGCCGCCGACGTTTCCAAACGTGCGTCCGGCGCGATCCACGGCCATCATCGCGCCGTCCTTCGCGGGCGTCGAGCCGCGCGTCTCCAGCACGAGAATCATCGCCATCGGCGTCTCGGCCGCCGCGAGACGCCGCAGCATATCGAGATCGGTCGTCCGCTGCGAGAGACACGATTGCCGCGCCGCATGCGCGCGCCGGGTCTGGATCATCTCCGCGAGGATGGAGATTGCGATTTCCTCCGGCGTCTGCGCGCGGATCGGCAGGCCGATGGGCGCGTGAAGCCGCGCGAGGCGCTCCGGGTCGAAGCCCTCCGCCGTCAGGATGTCCTTCAGTCCCGATACCCGGCGGCGCGAGCCGATCATGCCCAGATAATGCGGCATCTCCCCCGGCAGAATCGCGCGCAGGCAGTCCGCGTCCCAGCGGTGTCCGCGCGTCAGCACGCAGACATAGTCGTTTTTGCAGATGTGAAGCGTGCTTCGAATGGCGTCGGCAAACGGCTCACAGACGATCTCCGCCGCCTCGGGAAAGCGCGCGCGGTTGGCAAAGGCGGGCCGGTCGTCCACGACCGTCACCGCAAAATCCAGCATCCCGGCAAACCGCGCCACCGCCTGCGCGACGTGTCCGCCGCCGAGCAGGATGAGCCGGTCCGTCACGGAAAACGCGCGGGTGTACGTCTCGCCCTCCGCCGTGCGCGTCAAAAAGGCCTCCCGATTCTGCCCCAGCGCATCTAAAATATCTGAAAATTCCCGATTCATGCTTTTTCCCTCACAAGCCCTGTACGGCGCGCGCGTCCTGTACCGCCGCCGGAATTTCGGCGAGCGCCGTCTCAATGTCCTCCCCGGTGGTCTCCGTCCCCAGCGAAAACCGGATTGCGCCCGTTACGGCTTCCCAGTCGAGCCCCAACGCCGCGAGCACGTGGCTCGGCTCCGTCTGTCCGCTGGAGCAGGCCGCGCCGGCCGACGCCAGGATCCCGCGCAGCTCCAGCTGCCGCAGCAGAATCTCCTGATCGACGCCGGGAAACGACAGATTGGCGTTGCCCGCCTGCCGCAGCGTCGGATGCCCGATGAGCCGGCTGCCGGGAACGGCGTCCAGCACGCCGCGGATGAGCCGGTCGCGCAGCGCGGTGAGCCGCGCCGTCGCCTCCGGCTGCGCGGCGGCGGCCGCCGCAATGGCGCAGCCCAGCCCCACGATGCCGGGAACATTCTCCGTGCCCGCGCGGCGGCCGCGCTCCTGCGCGCCGCCGTGCAGCAGCGTCTCCGGCAAAAAGCCCCGGCGCACATACAGCGCGCCGACGCCCTTCGGCCCGCGGAACTTATGCGCGCTCAGCGACAGGAGGTCCGCCTGCCAGTCGTTCACATCCACCGGCAGATACCCGATCGCCTGCACGGCGTCCGTGTGGAACGGAATCCCGTGCGCGCGGGCGATGCGTCCGATCTCCCGGATCGGTTGGATCGTCCCGATCTCATTGTTCACAGCCATCACGCTGATGAGCGCCGTGTCCGGCCCGATGGCCCGTTCCGCCTCGGCGGGGTCCACTCTGCCGAATCCGTCCACCGGCAGGCGCGTCACGCGCACACCCTGTCGCTCCAGCGCCTCGCACGCGCGCAGCACCGCGTGGTGCTCGATCGCGGTGGTGATGATATGTACGTCCCGTCCGCGGCGCAGGGCGGCCAGCGCCGTGCCCTTGACGGCCCAGTTGTCGCTCTCGGTGCCGCCGGAGGTGAAGAAAATCTCGCGCGCCTCCGCGCCGATGGCCGCCGCTGTCCGGGCGCGCGCCGTCTCCAGCGCGTCATGCGCCGCGCGGCCGGCCGCGTGCGTGCTGCTGGGGTTTCCCGCCGCGCGTGTGAAATACGGCAGCATCGCCTCCAGCACCGGCGGCGAAACCGGCGTCGTCGCCGCGTGATCCAGATAAAGATACCGCATAGCGCCCCCTTGCCCACAGTCCTGCGGATGATGCCGACATGCGATACCCGCGGGTACGGATATCGCATGTCTCAAAACGGATCGGAGCCTACGGCGCCGGGGCGAAGCCCACGGACGTAAAGACGGCCATGGCCTCGTCGCTCTGGAGGAAGGCGAGGAAGTCCCGTGCGGCCTGCTCGTTCTGCGTGATATTCAGCACGGCGGCGGGATAGATGACCTGCCGGCAGAGGTCGCTCGTGGCCTCGTCAACGACGGTGAGCTCCGCGGAGAACGCATCGGTCGCGTAGATGATGCCCGCGTCCACGGTGCCCTCCTTCACCTGGGTGGTGACCTCCTTGACGTTGGAGCCGTAGGTCAGCTTGTTGGCCGCCTCCAGCTGATCGAGGATGCCCAGCGAGGTGAGAATCTCCTCAGAATACGCGCCGACGGGCACGTCCTCATTGCCGATGCACAAAAGCGTCAGCTTCTCGGTGCCAAGGTCCGCAAAGGACTGAATGTCGGCCGCGTTGTCATCCGGGACCGCCAGCACGACCTTGTTTTCCAGCAGGTCTGTCCGCGTGCCCTGGAGCACAAAATCCAGCCCCTCTTCGTTGCCGCCCTCGGCGTCCTTGCTCGCGTCCAGCTGATTCATCTGTTTCTGCGCGGCGGAGATGAAAATGTCGCACACCGCGCCCTCCTGGATCTGGGTCTTCAGCGTGCCGGAGGAATCATAGGTGGGAACGATGGTCACATTGGGCGCGGCCGTCTTGTACAGCTCGATGATCTGGTCCAGCGTCTCCGTCATGGAGGCGGCGGCAAAGACATAGAGCGTGACGGGCTCGGTGTCGTCGGTCATCTCAGGAGTCTCGGTCTCGGCAGACGGGGTCGTCCTGCCGCAGGCGCTGAACGCCAGAAGCAGAAAGGCGGCCAGCAGAATGGCGATGGTCTTCTTCATGGGGTTACACTCCTTTCCTGTTCCGTCTCTGCACAGTTGCTCGCTGTGCCCTTCAATATCTCTAACCCGTGCTCCAGCGACGGGAGAATCACCGTCAGACACTCCGCGACGGCCTTGGGACTGCCGGGGAGATTGACGATAAGCGTTCCCTTGCGAATGCCCGCGGCCGCGCGCGAGAGCATGGCGCGGGGCGTGATCTGCAGGGAGGCGTGCCGCATGGCCTCCGGGATGCCCGGAACGACCCGCTCAGACACATCCGCCGTCGCCTCCGGCATGCAGTCGCGCGGCGAAAAGCCCGTGCCGCCGGTCGTGATAATCAGATCGGCAGCGTCGCCGTCCGCCACCTCCCGCAGCGTTTCCGCGAGCCTTTCCCGGTCGTCCGGCAGCAGGGCATAGCCCGCGATGGCGTAGCCCGCGTCCTCCAGCAGCCTTCGCGCCTCCGGGCCGGACCGATCCTCCCGCTCTCCGCGAAAGCCGGCGTCGCTGGCTGTCAGAACAAATGCTCGAAACGTCATGCTTCGTCTCCCTCCTGTACGGTTAGGGTATCGCCCACGGAGATCGTGCCGCCGTGCAGCACGCGGGTGAATACGCCCTCTCGGGGCATGATGCAGTCGCCCATCCTCTGATAAATCGCGCAGCCGGAGTGACACTCCTTGCCGATCTGCGTCAGCTCCAGCACCACGTCGTTGCACCGGAGCCGGGTCCCGATGGGCAGGCTGCGAAAGTCGATGCCGGAGACCACAAGATTTTCTCCGAAGGCGCCGGCGGCGATCGCCGCGCCCCCGGCCCGAAACGCCTCGATCTGATCATGACTCAGCAGGGACACCTGCCGGTGCCACCTTCCGGCGTGAGAGTCGTTTTCAATGCCCCAGCCCGCCAGGAAGCGCGCCGTGCCGACGTTTTGCTTTTCGGTGCCCTTTCGCTCGCTGATGCAGACTGCCAGTACGTTTCCCATACGATCAACCTCCGATCTGACTCATCGTGCGCCGCTCCCGGTTTTGTACGTCGCCCGCCGGGAACTGGTGCGCCTCCGGCTTGTGCAGGATGGCGGTCTCAATGGCCGCGCGCAGCGCGTCGTCCGTGCCGGAGAGCAGCGGCGCGAGGTCCGCGCCGACGTCATATTGCAGGCAGGTTTTGAGAAATCCCGTGGACGTGAGCCGGACGCGGTTGCAGCCCGCGCAGAACTTGTGGCTCACGGCGCTGATAAAACCGATTTTGCCCGCAAAGCCCGGTAGCGAGAAATAGCGGCACGGGCCGTTTCCGGCCGGTCCGCCGCAGGGCGTCATGGGGCCGTATTCCGCCTCCAGTACGGCGCGCACGGCGTCCTCGCCACAGGGGGCGAGACGCTGTCCGGGTCCGATGGGCATGGGCTCGATGAAGCGCACGGCAACGGCGCGCTCCTTTGCCAGCGCGGCAAGGGCGGCCCAGTCGCCCTCGCCCCCGGCCATCGCCACGCAGTTGAGCTTCAGATTCAGCCCCGGCACGGCCAGCGCCGCTTCCAGACCGCGCAGCGCCTCCGGCAGCGCGCCGCGTCGGGTCAGCGCGGCGTAGCGCGCGGGATCGAGCGTGTCCAGACTCAGATTGATTCCGTCGATCCCCGCGTCCAGCAGCGCGGGCAGCTTTTCCGCAAGCCGCACGCCGTTGGTCGTAAGCGTCACGCTCCGCACGCCGTCCATCGCCCGAATGCCCGATATGAGCGTCTCCACGCCCGTTCTGACCAGCGGCTCGCCGCCGGTGATCTTGAAGTTTACAATGCCCAGGGAGACGAATACGCCGGCCAGGCGCAAAATGTCCTCGTAGCGCAGAATCTTCGCGTGCGGAAGCCACGCCATGCCCGTCTCCGGCATGCAGTAGACGCACCGCAGATCGCAGCGGTCCGTGACGGAGATGCGCACATAGTCGATGGTGCGGCCAAACCCGTCGATCATGGCGGATCACACGCCCTTTCCAAAGCCGCAGTTCGGCCAGACGCACACCGCGCAGTTGAGACACAGTCCGCCGTGGCCGAGCTTTTTCAGCTCCGCTGCGTGCACGCGCACGCCTGCCGCAACGCGCGGCAGCATCAGATCGAAAATCGTCGTCGCGGCGTACATCACGCAGCCGGGCAGCCCCATGATGGGCGTGCCGTCGTCAAAATAGCCGAGCAGGAACATCGCCCCCGGCAGCACCGGCGCGCCGTAGGTCACGATCTCGCAGCCCGTGGCCTTGATGGCGCCGGGCGTGCGGTCGTCCGGATCGACGCTCATGCCGCCGGTGCACAGCACCAGGTCCACGCCTGCCGCGTGATATTCCAGCGCGGTGCGGGTGATCGCCTCGCGGTCGTCCCCCGGCGTGCAGCGGTGCGTCACGACAATGCCGTAGCGCGCGAGCTTGTCCACAACGACGGGCGTAAACGTATCCTCTATGAGCCCCTTCGCCACCTCGCTGCCGGTGGTGATTACGCCGGCCGTTTTCAGCCGGTACGGCAGCACGTTCAGCAGCGGCTCGCCGCCGCAGATCGCTTCCGCCCGCCGGAGCTTTTCCTCTTCGATCACAAGCGGGATCACGCGCGTGCCGGCCAGCTTGTCGCCCGCGTGCACCGGCGTGAGCGTGTGGCGCGTCGCGATCATGAGCTCCGGGACGCTGTTGACCGCCTCCAGCCGCTCCGCATCAACGCACAGCAGGCCGTCACAGTCGGCAACCAGCTCGATCTTCCCCTCCCTGGGCGGCGTCGCGTGCATGTTCGCGCCCTGACACAGCGCGCGCAGCCGCTCCGCCGCCGCGTCCTCGTGCAGCATTCCCGGCGCCGTTTCCCAGACAAACAGGGTTTCCTTCCCCATGCTCAGGAGCACGGGGATGTCCGCTTCGGTCACCACATGCCCCTTGCGAAAGCGCGCGTCCTTCGTCACGCCGCGGATGATCTGCGTCATGTCGTGACACAGCACATGGCCGACGGCGTCCTCAGTACGGATCTCCTTCATAGAACCACTTCCCCTCCGCAGATGGAATTGACCTGTTCTTTTAATGCGAGCGCCGTGCGCCGGCGCGCCTCGTGCGCCCGCAGCGCTGCGCTGTCCCGGCAGGCCGCGCGGCTCGCCTGAAAGCGCGCCTCCAGCGAAACGCGCCGATCCTCCTGCACGCACTTATCTGCCAGAAACAGCAGCGCCGCCGCGTCCAGCGTCCCGCCGGTGAAGTCGTGGTGCTGTGCGACGAGCGCTGCCGCATCGTCATAGCCGAGCAGCCGCAGCCACGCGGCGCCGGTCTCGGCATGGCGCCGCTCCCCGCGCGCCGCGTCGTGCAGCAGCGCGGCGGCAGCCAGAAGTTCCCGGTCCGGCGGCCGCGGCAGCGCCCCGGCAATGCGCAGCGCCTCCCGCGCGACCGCGCGGCAGTGCGCCTTGACGCGCTCCCCCGGATCGGCCGCGTCCAGCAGCCGCTCCGCCAGCCGCGGCGTGAGCGGTTTTTCCGGCAGCGCCGGCGGCCGCGCAATGTGATATGCCCCGTCATACGTCAGGACGCAGTACGCCCCGTGGGGAAACGGAAATTCCCGGCCCGCATGCGGCGGGCGGCCTGCCGCGTGGCACAAAAGCGCCTGATTCACGGCCATATGCGCCACGATGGCGATATCGCCCCGCGACGCCGCCAGCGCCGCCTCCACCGCCGCGAGAAACCGCGCCTGCGCATGCGCGGCGTCCTCGGCGTTCGGAATCGGCGTTGCGGGGTCGCTTCCGCGCGCGGCATAAAGCGCCGGCCAGCGGCGCGCGATTTCGGAGAAATCCAGCCCCTCCCAATCGCCGACGGAGATCTCCTCCAGGCCGTTCTTCACGATCGGCTCCGGCGACAAAAACGCGGCCGTCTCCCGCGTGCGCCGAAGCGGGCTGGAAAACACGGCCGTGACGGCGCGGCCGTCCAGCTCCTGCGCGAGCAGGCACGCCTGCATCCGGCCCGGCGCCCCCAGCGGAAGGTCCGTGCGGCCGATGCACAGCCGCGCCTGGAGCGGCACGTCCGGCCGGCCGTGCCGAATCAGATAAATCGTTCGCATCTGTCTCACCGGTCCTCCCGACTCCCGCCGGCAGGGCGGAGCTTTGGCAAATTTCAACAATCTATTTGTCTTTGCAATTCATGCAATTCATATTATAGTGCAATTCGCTTCCCGGTACAACTTGTATCGAAATACAAGTCGGCCTGTCGCATGATGAAAAAGACCGCCGTTTTCCATACACGGCGGTCAAGTTTCGACAGGCTCAAGCGCCGGTCCCTCCCGCTGCGCGGGAGGGACCGGCGCTTAGTCAGAACAGATCGGAAAAATACTGCGCATACAGCGCCGCGGCGTTTTCCCGCACGGCGGCGGCAAACTCCGTGTACCGCTGCAGCAGGCGCTTTCCCTCCGGCGTGAGCCGGCTTTTTCCGCCGCCGGCGCCGCCCTGGCTCCGCTCCACGAGGCCACGGTTTGTCTGCGTCTCCAGCGTCCGGATTGTGTTCCATCCTGTGGAGTAGGACATCTGCATCCGCTGGCAGGCCGCGCGCACGGAGTGCGTCTCCTCCACAAGCGTGAGGAGCATCGCGGTCTGGTGGTCAAAAAACGGCTTTTCCTTCGCCAGCGCCACGCTGACTACGGGCCGGACAAACTGCTCGTTGTGATATTTCAGAAGCGCGTGATAGTCCTCCGGCGTATCAACGTCGTGCAAAATGCCTCCGTCCGGCACCGGAACGGGCGTCAGCTCCGCGCCGCAGCGCGCAAGCGCGCCCTGCAGCCCGTTTTCACCGGAGTCGCGCAGGATTGGGTCGATCAGCGCGGCCGAAATCAGGACCGGATGCCCCGACTTCCCGTTGCACACGGGACAGGCGAGCGGCGCGTCCGACGCGAGCAGCGCGCGCACGGTGTCCGCCGTGAAGAGCGGGATATCCACCGGCGTGAAGAGCACGCGGCCGCACTTGTCCCGCAGATAGGCCAGTCCGATGCACGCCGAATCAAACATCTGCGTCGTGCGGTATTTTTCATTGCGCAGAAAAATCACGCCGCTTCTCGCCAGATGGCGCTCCAGCTCCATCGCATTGTGTCCCGTGACCATGACGATCTTCTCCACGCCCGCCTGCTGAAACGTCGCCACGACGCGCTGGGCGATGGATATTTCTCCAATATTCAGCATGGGCTTGAACTCTCCCATGCGCGACGACATGCCCGCCGCCACAATCAATGCGCCCGTTTGCATATGGGTCTCCTCCCTTCTCCGCAATGCTGCTCCGTCGAGAACAGTATATCGAATTTTTTCCCGATTGTAAATTGAGCCGCCGCGCAGCTGGTGTTGTTTGCACAAGCTGCACAAAAAGCAATCCGCACTTTCTGCGAATTGCTTTTTGTTGTAAGTTGATGCCGCCGGGAGAGGGGCTTTAATATAAAAATAAGGATATCCACAGGAAAATCCGGCGCGCTTACCGCCGAAAAGAGGAGGAATCGGAATGGTCAGAAAAACACTTGTCATCAACGGCGTCACCCGCAATCTGGTGATGGAACAGGACGAGACGCTGGCGACCGTACTGCGCGAGCACCTGTTGCTCACCGGCTGCAAGATCGGCTGCGGCGAGGGGCATTGCGGCGCCTGCAACGTCATCATGAACGGAAAGGTCACCAAATCCTGCATCGTGAAAATGAGCCGGGTCCCCGACTACGCGGAGATCACCACCATCGAGGGCATCGGCACGCTCAGCGACATGCATCCGCTGCAGGTCGCCTGGATGGCGCACGGCGGCGCGCAGTGCGGCTTCTGCACGCCGGGCTTTATCGTCAGCGCCAAGGCGCTGCTGGATCAGAACCCCAGCCCCACGCGCGAGGAGGTCCGCGACTGGTTCAACAAGACCCGCAATCTCTGCCGCTGCACCGGCTACAAGCCGCTGATCGACGCCGTCATGGACGCAGCCGCCGTGCTGCGCGGCGAGCTGTCAAAGGAGGACCTCGTCTTCAAACCCACGGGCGACAGCATCAAGGGCACGAAATACATCCGCCCCTCCGCGGCGCAGAAGGTGACCGGCACCTGGGATTTCGGCGCGGACGACGCGCTGAAAATGCCCGAAAACACGCTGCGCCTGGCGCTGACGCAGGCCAAGGTCTCGCACGCGAACATCCTGAGCGTGGACACCTCCGAGGCTGAAAAAATGCCGGGCGTGTTCAAGGTCATCACGGCGAAGGACATCGTCGCCGCCGGCGGCAGGAACCGCATCAACGGCCTTGTCATGCTGCCGCTGAACAACAAGACCGACGGGTGGGAGCGCCCCGTTCTCTGCGACGACAAGATCTTCCAGTTCGGTGACGCGATTGCCATCGTCGCGGCCGACACCGAGGCCCACGCCCGCGCCGCGGCCGACGCGGTGAAGGTGGAGATCGAGGAGCTGCCCGCCTACATGAACGCCATGGACGCCATCGCGGAGGACGCCATCGAGATCCATCCCGGCATCCCCAACGCATTCTATGAGACCAACTGCATCAAGGGGCCGGACTTTGATTTTGACAGCGCGCCCAACGTCGTCGAGATCGAGAGCTACTGCTCCCGGCAGCCCCACCTGCATCTGGAGCCGGACTGCGGCTATGCCTACATCGACGAGGACGGGATGCTCACCGTGCACTCCAAGTCCATCGGGCTTCACCTGCACATGCCCATGATCGCCGATGGCATCGGCGTGCCGATGGAGAAGCTGCGTCTGGTGCAGAACCACGCCGGCGGCACGTTCGGCTACAAGTTCTCCCCCACGAACGAGGCCATTCTCGGCGTGGCGGCCAAGCTCTGCCAGCGCCCGGTCTCGCTGGTGTTCAACCAGTATCAGAACATCACCTACACCGGCAAGCGCTCGCCCGCCTTCATGCACATCAAGCTCGCCGCGGATGAAAACGGCAAGCTGCTCGGTCTCTGGGGCGACAACTATGTCGATCACGGCCCGTACTCGGAGTTTGGCGACCTGCTCACGCATCGCCTCAGCCAGTTCGTCGGCGCGGGCTATCACATCCCCACGATCCGCAACAAGAGCACCACGGTCTTTACCAACCACGCATGGGGCTCCGCGTTCCGCGCGTACGGCTCGCCGCAGTCCTTCATGGGCTCGGAGATCGCCATCGACGTGCTGGCGGCCAAAATGGGCATGGACCCGTTCGATATCCGCGAGCAGAACTGCTACAAGGAGTCGGAGGGCTCCACCACGCCCACCGGCTATAAGCCCGACGTGTATTGCCTGGAGGAAATGTACCGGCAGGCGCGGCCGCTGTATGAGGCGGGCAAGAAGCGCGTGGCCGAGAAGAACGCCGCCTCCGACGGCCGGTATCGGTATGGCATCGGCGTGGCGACCGGCGTGTACGGCTCCGGGCTCGACGGCGTGGACTCCTCGCAGGCTTACGCCGAGCTCAACCCCGACGGCACCGTGACCATGTACGCCTCCTGGGAGGATCACGGTCAGGGCGCGGATATGGGCGTTCTCGTCTCCGCGCACGAGACGCTGCGGCAGGCCGGCATCAAGCCCGAGCAGATCCGGCTCGTGATGAACGACACCAAGATCACGCCCAACTCCGGCCCCGCGGGCGGCTCCCGCTCGCAGGTCATGACCGGCAACGCCTGCCGGCTCGCCGCGGAGAACCTGCTCGCCGCCATGCGCAGGGAGGACGGCAGCTACCGCACCTATGACGAGATGAAGGCCGAGGGCATCGAGACCAAGGTCCAGGGGCAGTGGGTCGCCACCTACTGCGCGGAGCATCCGGTCGATCAGGCCACCTCGCAGGGCGAGCCGTTCTCGGTCTATATGTACACCATCTTCCTGCCCGAGGTCCGCGTGGACACCCAGACCGGCGAGGTCAAGGTGGAGAAATTCACCACCGTGGCCGACGTCGGCACGATCATGAACAAGCTCCTCGTGGACGGCAATTTCTACGGCGGGCTCGTGCAGGGGATCGGTCTTGCGCTTACGGAGGACTTTGAGGATCTGTCAAAGCACACAAATCTCGTGCGGTGCGGCATCCCGTATCCCAACGATGTCCCGGACGATATCGAGCTGCACTACGTCGAGACCTACCGCCCGGAGGGCCCCTACGGCGCCGCCGGCTGCGGCGAGGCGCCGCTGGACGCGCCGCACCCGGCCATCCTCAACGCCATCTACAACGCCACCGGCGCGCGCATCATGCGCGTCCCGGCAAAGCCCGAGGTCGTCCTCGAGGCGCTGAAAGCGCTGAAATAAAGTTTTTTCAGCGGTTTCCCAAGAAACTGTGCTACAATAGAGAGGCGGGGAATCCGCCTCTCTATTGCAAATCCGGAGACACCGGAGGTGAACGCCATGCAGATCGAAGAACGCGGCTCAACCCACGTTTACCGGCAGATCAAGATGCTCACGGAGGAGCAGCTCGTGCAGCGGGAAAGCCGCTGCGTGCACGGGCAGCCGGCCTACTGCATCGCGGCCTGTCCGCTGAAGCTGGATGTCAAGGCGCTGCTGCGGGCGGTCGCCGGGGGCGATCTGGACGGCGCGCGAAAGCTGTATGACAGAATCGCGCCATTTCCGGGCATCCTCTCCGCGGGCTGCGGCGCGCCATGCGAGGCCGCGTGCAAGCTGGGCGAGCTGGGCGACAGCGTCTCCATCCGCGATATCGAGCGCGCGGTGACGCGCTTCGGCGCGCGGCGGCGCGGCACGATGCTGCGCATGAAGAAGAAAAAGACCGTCGCGCTCTTCGGCTCCGGCCGGTTCGCGCTCTTCCTCGCGGGCGAGCTGCACAAGAAGGCCTATCCGCTCACGGTGTTCTGCGCGGAGGCGGACGCGGCGGCGTTTCTCAACGCGGCGGCCGACGGCGTGCCGGCCGATCTGCGGGAGATCGACCTGCGGCTGCTTCTGGAGATGGACATCCGGTTCGTGTTCCAAAGCGCGCTGGACCGCGCGCAGCTCGACGCGCAGCGGGCGGCATATGACCTGGTCTGCCTCTCTCCCGCCTGCTATCGAACGCTCTGGCCCGACGGCGAAGCGGACCCCGCGCTGCTGTATGATCCGGCGCACGGCGTCGTTGCCGGGCTGGACGGCGGCGTGCTCGACGCGGCGTTTGCCGCCAAGCGCGCCGCGCGCACGGTCGATCGTCTGGCGCAGGGGCTCGATCCCGCCGGCGCGCGCGGCGCGGAGGGCGCCGTGGAGACCCATCTTTATACGAACACCGACGACATTACGCGCACTGCGCGCGTGCCCTGCGACGGCGCGTACGACCGGGACGGCGCCAGTTCCGAAGCGAAGCGGTGCATCCAGTGTGAATGCGACGAATGCATCCGGGGCTGCGCCTACCTGCGGCACTATCGGAAGTCCCCCCGCGTCCTCACGCGGGAAATCTACAACAATGTCGGCATCATCATGGGCGACCACATGATGAACAAGCCCATCAACGCCTGCGCGCTCTGCGGGCAGTGCACGGTCACCTGTCCCAACGGCTATGACATGGCGGAGATCTGCCAGCTTGCGCGAAAAAACATGGTGGCGACGGATAAAATGCCGCTCGCGCCGCACGAGTTCGCGCTGCTGGACATGCTCTTTTCCAACAACGAGGCGTTTCTCTGCCGGCCGCAGCCCGGCTTTGAGACGTGCCGGTATGTGTTTTTCCCCGGCTGCCAGGCGGCGGCCGTCGCGCCGGGGACCGTTCGGGCCGCCTATCTGGATCTCTGCACCCGGCTGTCTGGCGGCGTGGGGTTGATTCTCGGCTGCTGCGGCGTGATTGCCGACTGGGCGGGGCGGGACGCGCTGTATGACCAGACGCGGGCATTGCTCGACCGGTCGCTTGCGCGGCTCGGCGACCCGATCATAATCGCCGGGTGCCCCACCTGCGCAAAGGCGCTCGCCGCGCATCCCGGCGCGGACGTCGTCGGCGTCTGGAGTCTCCTGTGCGAGATTGGCCTGCCGGAGGGCACGCATGCGCCGGAGCGCCCGCTCGCTCTGCACGACGCCTGCGGCGCGCGCGGCGACGCCGCGACACAGGCCGCCATCCGCATGCTCGCCGCGCGGCTTGGCTGTCGGATCGAGGAGACGGAATATTCCGGCGACCGCTCTCCCTGCTGCGGCTACGGCGGTCTCGCCGCCTACGCCAACCGGGAGGTCGCGGCGGAGATGACGCAGAGCTGTCTCGCGCGCTCCGACGCGCCGTATCTCACCTATTGCATGGCCTGCCGCGACCGCTTTGCCCGCGCGGGGCGCGAGAGCCGGCACATTCTGGAGCTGATCTACGGTGCCGCCGCGGACGAAGCGCCGGACATCAGTCAGAAGCGGGACAATCGCAGGGCGCTCAAGCGTGCGCTGCTGCGCGAGCTCTGGCAGGAGGAGCAGACGGAAATGAAACTGGATTTCGAGGTGCTTTACACCGACGACGCACGGCGGATGATGGACGCGCGCATGATCCTCACCGAGGACGTCGCCGCCGTGCTGCAGGACATGCGCGAGACGGGCGAGGCGATCTTCGACGGCGAAAGCGGCCTGACCATCGCCCGCAAGCGCATCGGCAACACCACGTTCTGGGTGAAATTCACCCGGGAGGGCGACGCGGTCTATCGCGTCCACAGCGCGTACAGCCATCGCATGAACGTCGTCAGGAGGCAGAGCTGATGGAGGATCGGACCTATTACAGCATCGACCCGCGGGGAAAGCTGCGGTGCGTCAAGTGCGGCGTATCGCTGGTCAAGGGCGGCGCGAGGTTTCTGTATCTCGACAATGGCTTTCCGGTAGAGCTGCCGGTCTGCCCGAAGTGCGGATTCGTCTATGTGCCGGAGGAGCTGGCGCTCGGCAAGGTGCTCGCCGTTGAAAAGGCGCTGGAGGACAAATGAACGGGCATCCGGGCGGCGCGGCGCACACCCGGCGGATGCTCGCGCTCGGCGCGCTTGCGCCCGGCAGCCGCGTGCTGGACATGGGCGCCGGCGCGGGCGAGACCGTGGCGCTCCTGCGCGGCAGCGGCTATGACGGCGTGGGGCTCGATCTCGCGCCGCGCGGCGCGAACGTGCGGACGGGCGATTTTCTGCGCACCGGGTTTCCCGACGGCAGCTTTGACGGCGTCATCAGCCAGTGCGCGTTTTATCTCTCCGGCGACGTGCCGGGCGCGCTCGCGGAGAGCAGACGCATCCTGAAGACGGGCGGCGTGCTGATGCTGTCAGACGTGTTTTTTGAGCCGCCCGTGCCGCTGCTCACACGCGCGGGCTTTTCCGTCCTCGTGTGCGAGGATATGACCGCGCAGTGGCGCGGCTATTATCTGGAGGCCGTATGGCGCGGCGCGGCCGACGGCTGCCGCGTCCCGCGCGGGAAATGCGGCTATCACCTGTTGATCGGGAGAAAGGAGTAACGATATGGAATTGCTGGATCGGATCATAGAACACGCCCAGAAGGGGTATTTCTGCTCGCAGATTCTCGCCCTGCTGCTGCTGGAAACCGTCGGCGAGGAAAATCCCGCGCTGGTCGGCGCGATGGGCGGGCTGTGCGGCGGCGTCGGGTTTACCAGCGGCTGCTGCGGATGCATGACCGGCGGCGCGTGCGTTCTCTCCTATTTCACGGGAAAACGCACGGACGACGGGGAAGACCACCCGCAGCACCGCGCGCTGCTGGCCGAGTTTGTCCGCCGCTTCACCGCGTGGATGTCGGAGGAATACGGCGACACGGCCTGCATGAGCGTACTGCACGGCAACTTCAGCAAGCGCGGACTGCACTGTCCGCAGATCATTGCGTTCACCTTTGAGACGTGCATGGAGCTTCTGGAGGAAAAGGGATTCGTCTGATGATCTTATTCAAAAAAACACAGAGCGTCTGCCCGATCTGTCTGCGCGTGCTGCCGGCGCAGCGCCGCGCGGAGGACGACGGGATCTATCTCGACAAGGTCTGCCCGGAGCACGGAGCGTTTTCCGCCCTCATCTGGGAGGGCGACCTGCGCTCCTATCGCCTGTGGGCGGCCGAAAGCGGCATATCGGAGCCGCCCGTGAACGCAAGGGCGGCGGCGCGCGGCTGCCCCTATGACTGCGGCCTGTGCGAGCGGCACCAGCGCAAGGGCTGCTGCATGCTGCTGGAGGTGACAAACCGGTGCGACCTGCGCTGCCCGGTCTGCTTTGCCGCCGCCGGAGACGGGCCTGTAAAGGAGCCGACGCTCGACGAGATCGCGCGGCAGTATGACTTTCTGCTGGCGCACGGCGGGCCGTTCAACATCCAGCTCTCCGGCGGGGAGCCAACGATGCGGGACGACCTGCCGGACATTCTTCGGATCGGGCGGGAAAGGGGCTTTTCCTTTTTCCAGCTCAACACCAACGGCCTGCGTCTGGCCGCGGAGCCGGGCTATGCGCAAACGCTCAAGGCCGCGGGACTGAACACGGTGTTCCTGCAGTTTGACGGCGTGACGGACGATGTTTACCGCACGCTGCGCGGCCGGCCGCTCCTTGCGCAGAAGCAGGCCGCCGTCCGGCGCTGCGCGGACGCCGGCCTGGGCGTCGTGCTCGTGCCGGTAATCGCGCCCGGCGTCAACGACGATCAGGTGGGCGCGCTGCTGCGCTGGGCGCTGGAGCGCGCGCCGGGCGTGCGCGGCGTGCACTTTCAGCCCCTTTCCTGGTTTGGCCGCTGCGCGCTGCCCCGGCCGGAGCGCCCCGTCACGATCCCGCGGATGCTCGCGCTCATCGAGCGGCAGACGGACGGGCGGATGGCGGCGGCGGATTTTTCCGGCGGCGGCGCGGAAAATCCCTATTGCTCCTTTCACGCAAGCTATCTGCGGCGGGAGGACGGCTCCCTCCGGCCGCTGGCACGGCGGGCGGAGGGCGGCTGCTGCGCCGCCACGTCGGACGACGCGCGCACCGCCGTGGCGGATCAATGGAGCGGCGAGGGCCGCCGCGCGGACTTTGCGCCCGACGGCGCGCTCTCGGAGACCTCCGCGCTGGATGAATTTCTGCGCGACGCGCGGCGAAGCACCTTCGCCGTATCCGGCATGGTGTTTCAGGACGCCTACACGCTGGATCTTGACCGGCTGCGGCGCTGCTACATCTGCGAGGTCGATCCGACGCACGGCATGGTGCCGTTTTGCGCCTATAATCTGACCGACGCGCAGGGCCGCGCGCTTTACCGGACATGAACCGCTCGCGCATCGACGCGCTGATTGCGCGGCAGGAACGGCTGCGCACGCTGACGCGCGCGGACATCGAGACGATGCAGCTGAAAAAGCTCAACGAGCTGCTCCGGCGCGAGCGGGCGCGCGGCGGCTTTTACCGCGCGCTGCCGGCGCGTGTGGAATCGCTGGGCGCGCTCGCGGCGCTCCCGTTTACCACGGCGCGCGAGCTCGCGGAAAACGCACCCGGGCTGTTGCTGACCTCCCAGGGCGCGGTGCAGCGGGTGGTGACCGATCTCACCAGCGGCACGACCGGCGCCGCCAAGCGCATGTTCTACACCGAGGGCGACTGCGAAAACACGGTGCAGCTGTTCATGGCGGGGCTGGGCGAGCTCATTTTCCCGGGCAGCGTCACGATGATCTGCATGCCGTTTTCCGGCCCGCACGGACTGGGCGAGCTGATTGCGGAGGCCGTGCAGCGCCTCGGCGCGCGGGCGCTCAGGCTCGGCGCGGGGCTGTCCTACGCGGCGTACCGGGACGTGCTCACGCATCAGCGGCCGGACACGTTCGTGGGGATGCCGGCACAGCTTCTTTCGCTGCTGCGCGTCTGCGGCAGGGGCAGCCTCCGCCGCGCGCTCGTGAGCGGTGACGCCTGCCCGGCGAGCGTGTCCGCCGGATGTGAGCGAATCCTCGAAACGCGGCTCTTTCCGCACTATGGCTCGCGGGAGCTGGGGCTCGGCGGCGCAATCACATGCCCCGCCCACATGGGGATGCACCTGCGGGAGAACCATGTGATCGCGGAAATCGTCGCGCCGGACGGCCGCGTGCTGCCGCATGGCGCGTGGGGCGAGCTTGTCATCACGACCATCGGCATGGAGGCGCTGCCGCTCATCCGCTATCGCACCGGCGACCGCACGCGCATCCTGCCGGGCAAATGCCCCTGCGGCAGCGAGGTGCTGCGGCTGGACGCCGTGACGCGGCGCGCGGAGGCGGACATGCTCGCGCTGGATGAACTCCTGTTTTCCTTTGACGGCGTCGCCGATCACTGCGCCGCGCTGCGCGGCGGCGTTTTGCAGATATCGCTTCGCACCTGCGGCGCATTTGACGCGGCGCGGGCGGAGGCGCGGCTGCGGGCGCTGTTTCCCGGCAGGGCGATTCGCCTCGCGGCGGCGCCCGTTCAGCCGGATGACGCCGCGTTCTACGCCGGGAAGCGGCGCGTATTATAGCCCGGGCGCGCGAAACCGCGCGTCCCTCCTCCCGCCACCCCAAACATGGGGTGGTTTTTTTGCCGCATCCGATGTATAATCATACAGGAACGCGGAAAACCACAATGGGATGTGACGACATGAAATTCGGAGTTTTGAAGGATATCAAAAACGGCGAATACCGCGTGATCGCGACGCCGTGCGAGGTCAGCACGCTCGTGGGCGACGGCGCGGAGGTGTTCGTGCAGCGCGGCGCGGGCGCGGGCGCCGGCTTTGACGACGGCGCGTATGCTGCGGCGGGCGCGGTGATTCTGGACACGGCGGCGGAAATCTACGCCGCGTGCGACGTTGTGGCGAAGGTCAAGGAGATCGAGCCGTGCGAATATGAACTGCTCCGCGAAGGGCAGATCATTTTCACCTGCATTCACCCCGCGGCACATCCGCAGGAGCTGGACGCGCTGCTGGAAAAGAAGGTCATCGCCTTCACCGCCGAGGACACGCACCGCCACGGCTCGCCCAACTGCGAGGCGGCCGGCAAGGCGGGCGCGTTTATGGGCCTGTACGCCATGATGAGCTTCAACGGCGGCTGCGGCAAATTCGTCTCCGGTCTCGGCGCGGCGCCGAACGTGAAGGCGATGGTCCTCGGCTGCGGCACGGTGGGCAAGGCCGCCATCGACACGCTGCACCGCATGGGCGCTTGGGTCACCGTCGGCGCGACGAACATCGGCCACCTGCGCGAGATCACCGCGCAGTATCACGGCGAGGTCAGCACTTTTATCTCCAACCGGTACAACATCGGCCGGCTGCTGCCGGAGGTGGACATGGTCGTCAACTGCGTGCGCTGGCCGAAGGACGCGGGGGAGTTTCTCATCGACCGCGAGATGGTGCGCTCCATGCACAGGGGCGCGGTCATCGTGGACATCTCCAACGACTACGGCGTGATCGAGACGTTCCGCGAGACGACGCACGACGACCCCATCTATCTCGAGGAGGGCGTGGTGCACTATTGCGTGAGCAACATCCCCGGCGCGATTGCGGGCAGCGCGTCCGTCGCCTACGCCGCGAGCGTGCTGCCGCACCTGCGCAGCATTCTGAAAAACGGCGTCGCCGAGGCGTGCGTGCGCGACGGCTATCTCCGCCGGGGACTCACGGCGTATCGCGGGTACCTGACGCACGAGGAGTCGAGCGCCATTCAGGGCCGGCCCTGGGTGCGGCCGGAGGTACTGCTCGGCATTGCGGACCGCGCGCTCGACGGCGCGCCGCGCGCCACGCGCTCCCGCTCGGAGAACTACTATGCGGAATTTGCCGCAGCCTGCGGCGGGGAGGCGTGACGATGCATCTGGAGGTCCCCTATCTCGACCAGTCGCGCTGCGCGCCTACCGGGTGCGAGAGCGTGACGGCGGTGATGCTGCTGCGCTATCTCGGCGTCGATGTGGACGTGGATACGTTTCTGGATCAGTATCTGGACCGCGCCGCGTTTGAGACGATCGACGGCGTGCTGTACGGCCCGCATCCGGCGGAGGCCTTCGCCGGCGACCCGCGCGACCCGGAGTCGATGGGCTGCTATGCGCCCGTGATCCGCCGCGCGCTGGAGCGCCTGCTGCCCGATGGATACGCCGCCGTGGACGAGACCGGCGCGGAGATCGACGAGCTCGCCGCGCGGTATCTCGACGGCGCGGGCACGCCCGTCGCGCTCTGGACGACGATCGACCTGAAGCCGCATATCGAGGGGCCGGAGTGGCGGCTGTTCGGCAGCGGCGAGCGCTTTGTCTGGCGCTCGAACGAGCACTGTCTGCTGCTCGTCGGCTATGACGAGACGCACTATCTCTGCAACGACCCGTGGGAAAATCACGGCGTCGTCGCCTACGACAAGGCCCTCATGCGGCGGCGGCACCGCGAGCAATTCATGCAGGCGGTCGGCGTCCGGCGCGAGGGCGTCTGACAGGATGCGCTGATTTTTGCACACAAAAAACCCCCGGCAGAGCGCGCGGCACGGCCGCCGCGAAGCTTCGCCGGGGGTTTTTATTTTTTTCGGAATCAATACGAAAAGCTGCCCTCATACACGATCTTCGCGTCGCCGGTGAGCGTCACGCGCCCGTCCGTCACGCGCACGGTGAGGTCGCCGCCGAGGAGCTTTACGGTGATGTCCGTGTCCGCGTCGCAAAGGCCGTTTTCCACCGCCGCCACGACCGCCGCGCACGCGCCCGTGCCGCAGGCGAGCGTCTCGCCGCTGCCGCGCTCCCACACGCGCAGGCGCAGGCTCGTGCGGTCCACCACGCGCACAAACTCGGTGTTGACGCGGTCCGGGAACACGTCGGCGTACTCAAACTCCGGGCCGATGGCCGCGAGATCGAGCGCGTCGAGCGCGTCGCAGAACACGACGCAGTGCGGATTGCCGACCGACACGCACGTGACGCGCCAGTCCCGCCCCGCGACGGTGAGCGGATAGTCCACCATGCGCGCGGCGTCCACGTTCGCCGGCAGCGCCGCCGCCGAGAGATCGGCGAGGCCCATATCCACCGACACGGAGCTGACCTGCCCGTCGCGCGTATAAAGCCGCAGGCGGTACACGCGCCCGCCCGTCTCGATGGAGAGGCGCTCGCTGCGGAGATAGCCGCGGTCGTAGAGGAGCTTTGCCACGCAGCGGATGTTGTTGCCGGCCATTTTGCCCTCGCTGCCGTCGCGGTTGAAGGTGCGCATCTTCGCGTCGGCCACGGCCGAGCGCTCGATGAGGACGATGCCGTCCCCGCCGATGCCATAGTGCGCCGTACAGAGACTCACGCACAGCGATTCCGGGCAGGTGATCGCGCCGTCAAAATTCTCGATGAAAATATCGTCGTTGCCGCAGCTTTGCATCTTCACGAACCGGACCTGCTGCCGCCAGGGGCGCATGGCGTTGATGTCTACCAGCTCGGTATTGCTCTGGTTGAAGCGGCTCGCGATGATCTCCGCGAGGGCATTCGCCGTGTCGAGCGAGGTCAGGCACGGGATGCCGAGCTGCATGGCGCGGCGGTGCAGCGCGATGTAATCGCCCATCGTCGCGTCCTTCACCGCACCGGTGTAGACGATATAGTCCAGCGCGCCGCGCTCCAGCAGCGCGTAGATCGCGCCGCGGTCCGCCACGCTCTCCACCGCGATGCCGAGCTGCGCGATGGCGGCGGCGGTGCCGGTCGTGGCGTAAAGCCGCAGGCCGAGATCGTAAAACCGCTTCGCGAGCGAGATGCTCTCCTGATAGTTGTTTTCCTCCACGCTGATGAGCACGCCCGCGCGGCCGTGCCCGCCGGGGGACGGCACGGCGAAGCCCGCGGCGGTGAGCCCCTTGAACAGCGCCTCCGCCATCGTCCGGCCGATGCCAAGCACCTCGCCGGTGCTCTTCATCTCCGGGCCGAGGATGGAGTTTGCGTCGCTGAGCTTTTCAAAGGAAAACACCGGCACCTTCACCGCGCAGTAGGGCGGCGTGCGGTACAGACCCGTGCCGTAGCCCAAGTCCGCGAGCTTCGCGCCCAGCATGACCTTCGCCGCGAGATCGACCATCGGCACGTTCGTTACCTTGCTGATATACGGCACGGTGCGCGACGCGCGGGGGTTGACCTCGATGACATAGAGCTGATCCTCATAGATCAGATACTGGATGTTGACCAGCCCCTTCGTGCCGAGCGCGAGCGCGAGCTTTTCCGAGCAGTCGCAGATGCGCCGGAGGAACTTATCCGTGAGATTATACGGCGGATACACGGCGATGGAGTCGCCCGAGTGGACGCCCGCGCGCTCGATGTGCTCCATGATGCCGGGGATGAGCACGTCCTCCCCGTCGGAAATGACGTCCACCTCCAGCTCCGTGCCGGGCATGTACTTGTCCACGAGCACGGGGTTTTCGATCCCGCCGGAGAGGATGGTCCGCATATACCGCGCGGTCTGCGCCTCGCTGCGGGAGATCGTCATGTTCTGCCCGCCGATGACATAGCTCGGCCGCAGCAGCACGGGATAGCCGAGCTGCCGCGCCGCCGCGACGGCCTCCTCCAGCGTGTTCACGCCGGCCCCCTTCGGGCGGCGGATGCCGAAGCGCTCCAGCAGCGCGTCGAACCGGCCGCGGTCCTCGGCGATGTCGATGCTCTCGGCCGAGGTGCCGAGGATCGGAACGCCGGCCCGGTCGAGAAACTGCGTGAGCTTGATGGCCGTCTGCCCGCCGAAGGCGACGACGACGCCGATGGGCCGCTCCACGTCGATGATGTTCTGCACATCCTCCGGGTACAGCGGCTCAAAATAGAGCCGGTCGGCCGTGTCGTAGTCGGTGGAGACGGTCTCCGGATTGTTGTTCACAATGACGACGTCGTAGCCCATGTCCCGCAGCGTCCAGATGCAGTGGACGGAGCTGTAGTCAAACTCGATGCCCTGCCCGATGCGGATCGGACCGGAGCCGAGCACCATGACGACGGGCTTGCCGCTGCGCGGGAACGCGCGCGATTCGCAGAACTCGTCGCAGCTCGAATAGAAATACGGCGTCTCGGCGTCAAACTCCGCGCCGCAGGTGTCCACCATTTTATAGCCGAACCGCCTGCCGGGCAGCGCCGTCTCACCGGTCAGCCGCCGGATGGCCGCGTCCGGGTAGCCGAGGCGCTTCGCCCGCTCATAGTCGCCGGGGCACAGGCCGTCCGCCTCCAGGTGGTTTTCAAATTCCGCAAGTCCCTGCAGCTTGTACAAAAACCAGCGGTCGATTTTGGTGATCTCGTGGATCTCGTCCACGCACATGCCGCCGCGCAGCGCCTCGAACACGGTGAAGATGCGGCGGTCGTCCTGCGCGCGCAGCCGCTCGGCCACGGGCGCGTCCGAGAGCGGCGGGGCGTTCAGCGTGTCGAAGCCGATCTCCGCGCCGCGCACGGCCTTCAGCAGCGCCATCTCAAAGCCCGGCGCAATGGCCATGACCTCGCCCGTCGCCTTCATCTGCGTGCCGAGGCGGCGGCTGGAGCCGGCAAACTTGTCAAACGGCCACTTCGGGAACTTCACGACCACGTAGTCGATCGTCGGCTCGAAGCAGGCGCAGGTCTTGCCGGTGATGTCGTTTTTGATCTCGTCGAGCGTGTAGCCCAGCGCAAGGCGCGTCGTGAGCTTTGCGATGGGGTAGCCCGTGGCCTTCGACGCCAGCGCCGACGAGCGCGACACGCGGGGGTTGACCTCGATCACGGCGTACTCAAAGCTGTCGGGATTGAGCGCGAACTGGCAGTTGCAGCCGCCCACGATGCCGAGCGCGGAGATGATATCGAGCGAAGCCGAGCGCAGCATCTGATATTCCCGGTCCGAGAGCGTGAGCGCCGGGGCGACGACAATGGAGTCGCCCGTGTGGATGCCGACGGGGTCGAGATTTTCCATGGAGCACACGGCAATGACGTTGCCCGCGCCGTCGCGCATGGTCTCAAACTCGATCTCTTTCCAGCCGGAGATGCACTTTTCCACCAGAATCTGCGTGATCGGGGAGAGGTCCAGCCCCGTGGCCGCGATGGTGCGCAGCTCTGCGGCGCTCTCGGCGATGCCGCCGCCGGAGCCGCCGAGCGTGAACGCCGGGCGGACGATGACCGGATAGCCGATGTCCTCCGCCGCGGCGAGCGCCGCGTCCACCGTCGTCGCAATCTCCGAGGGGACGACCGGCTGACCGATGGCACGCATCGTGTCGCGAAACAGCTCCCGGTCCTCGGCCTTGTCGATGGCCGTGATGTCCGAGCCGAGCAGGCGCACGCCGTGCTTTTCCAGCCAGCCGTCCCGGCTGAGCTGCATGGCGATGGTGAGCCCCGTCTGGCCGCCGAGACCCGCGAGCACGCCGTCCGGCCGCTCCTTTTCGATGATGCGCTTGACGGTCTCCGCCGTGAGCGGCTCGAGATAGATTTCGTCCGCGAGATGCTTGTCGGTCATGATCGTGGCGGGGTTGGAGTTTACGAGCACGACGTTCACGCCCTCGTCCCGCAGGACGCGGCACGCCTGCGCGCCGGCGTAGTCAAACTCCGCCGCCTGGCCGATGACGATCGGCCCGGAGCCGATGACGAGCACCTTGCGGATGGCATTATCCTTCGGCATGGCCGACACCTCCCATCATGTTGAGAAACCGGTCAAAGAGCGGATTCGTGTCGCGCGGTCCGGAGCACGCCTCCGGGTGGAACTGCACCGTGAAGCACTGCCGGCCGGGATAGTCCACGCCCTCGCAGGTGCCGTCGTTGGCGTTCACGAACCGCACGCGGCCCACGCCGCGCAGGCTCTCGCTCACGACGGCGTAGCCGTGATTCTGGCTGGTGATATAGGTGCGGCCCGTCTCCAGGTCGCGCACCGGCTGGTTCGCGCCGCGGTGGCCGTATTTGAGCTTGACGGTCTCGCCGCCCATGGCGAGCGCGGCGAGCTGATGCCCGAGACAGATGCCAAAGATCGGCACGCGCCCCACAAGCGCCCGAAGCTGCGCGATGCAGGCCGTGTTTTCCGCCGGGTCTCCGGGGCCGTTGGAGAGCATCACGCCGTCCGGCCGCAGGGCGAGAATGTCCGCCGCCGCCGTATGCTGCGGCACGACGGTGACCTCGCACCCGCGCGATGTGAGACTGCGGAGGATATTGCGCTTCGCGCCATAGTCCACGAGCACGACGGAAAAGCGCCGCTCGCCCCGCGCGGGCACGGTGTACGGCGCGCGGCAGCTCACCTGCGCCACCGCGCCCGTGACGGCGTAGGCGCGCACCGCGTCGAGCGACTCCGGCGGCGCGGCGCAGATCATGGCGTTCATCACGCCCTCCTCGCGGATGATGCGGGTAAGCTGCCGCGTGTCCACGCCGCAGATGCCGGGGACGCCGCGCGCCTTCAAAAACGTGTCAAGATCAGATTGGCTGCGGAAGTTGGAGGGTTTTTCGCACAGCTCGCGGACAACATAGCCGCGCACGGCGCACGCGCCCTCGAAATCTTCCTCGATCACGCCGTAGTTCCCGATGAGCGGAAACGTCTGCAGCACGATCTGTCCGGCATAGCTGGGATCGGTCAGCGTCTCAAGATAGCCGACCATGCCGGTGGTGAACACCAGCTCGCCCACGGCGTCCCCCGCCGCGCCGATGCGCGTGCCGGGAAACGTCATGCCGTTGGATAGTACGAGATAAGCCTTTTCCATAAAAACCTCCAGTAAGGCCGGCCGCCGCGGGGAAGGGGCTCCGCGCCCGAATCGGCGCTGGGGCGCGCCCTGCGGGCGATCGGCCGGACGTGGCCCTCTGCGGACCTGGGGACGCGCGTTACAGCGTCGCCGCCATGACCGCCTTGATCGTGTGCATCCGGTTTTCCGCCTCGTCGAACACGATGCTCTGCGGGCCCTCGAACACCTCGTCCGTGACCTCCATGCAGTCGATGCCGAACTTTTCGTAAATCTCCCGCCCGGTGGTGGTTTTCAGATCATGAAACGCGGGCAGGCAGTGCATAAAGCGGCACTGGGGCCCCGCGTTGTCCATGAGCCTTTGGTTGATCTGGTACGGCATGAGGTCGCGGATGCGCTCGGCCCAGACCGCGTCCGGCTCGCCCATGGAGACCCACACGTCCGTGTACAGCACGTCCGCGCCCTTTGTCGCCTCCATCGGGTCGGTGAGAAATTCCAGCGTCGCGCCGGTTTCAGCGGCGATGGACTGGCACGTCTCGATCAGCGCCGCGTCCGGAAAATACGTCTCCGGCGCGCAGGCGACAAAGTGCAGCCCCATCTTCGCGCAGCCGACCATGAGGGAATTGCCCATGTTGTAGCGCGCGTCGCCGAGATACACGAGCTTGACGCCGCGCAGGCATCCAAAATGCTCCTGGATCGTGAGAAAATCCGCCAGAACCTGCGTCGGGTGATACTCGTTCGTGAGTCCGTTCCAGACGCGCACGCCGGAATATTCCGCCAGCGCCTCCACGACCTCCTGCCCGTAGCCGCGGTACTCGATGCCGTCAAACATACGGCCGAGTACGCGCGCCGTGTCGGGGATGCTCTCCTTTTTGCCGATCTGCGAGCCCTTCGGGTCGAGATAGACCGGGTGCATCCCCAGATCGGCCGCCGCCACCTCGAAGCTGCACCGCGTGCGGGTGCTGGTCTTTTCAAAGATGAGGGCGATGTTTTTGCCCTCGTGGATGCGGTGGGGAACGCCGGCTTTCTTCTTCGCCTTCAGCTCCGCCGCCACGGCGAGCAATTCCGCGATCTCCTCCGGCGTAAAATCCAGCAGCTTCAGAAAATTTTTGCCCTTGAGCGCCATGTCCGTCTCCTCCTTTACGCGCACGCGGCGAGAATGACCGCCGCGGCCTGTTCCAGCAGCTCCATCGGAATGTTCAGCGCCGGGAGCAGACGCACCTTGTCCTTCGCCGTGAGGCAGAGAACGCCCTGCTCCAGGCACGCGCGCACGACCTCGGCCGCCGGCTTCACCGGCTTGACGCCGACCATCAGGCCCATGCCGGTCACGGCCTCGACGCCCGGCGCGCCGGTGAACGTCCGAAACAGATAGTCGCCCTTTGCGCGCACGTCCGCGAGCAGCGCGTCGTCGATGCGCTCCAGCACGCTGAGCGCCCCAGCGCAGCAGACGGGGTTGCCGCCGAAGGTAGAGCCGTGGTCGCCCGGGCCGAGCGTGCTCTCCACCTTTTCACCCAGCAGCGTCGCGCCCAGCGGCAGCCCGCCGCCGAGCCCCTTTGCGGTGGAGACGATGTCCGGCCGCACGCCGTAGTTCATATAGGCATAGAGCGCGCCCGTGCGGCCGTTGCCGGTCTGCACCTCGTCCACGATCAGGAGGAGGTCCTCCTGCGCGGCGAGCGCCGCGAGCCCCTGCACAAACTCCCGCTCCAGCGGCACGACGCCGCCCTCGCCCTGGATGCACTCGATCATGATCGCGGCGAGCCTGTGCGTCCGCGCGAGCGCCCTTGCGCCGTCGAGATCCCCAGCGCGCACATGGACGAAGCCCGGCGTCAGCGGCTGGAACAGCTCGTGGTAATGGTCCTGCCCCGTGGCGGCAAGCGTCGTGATCGTCCGGCCATGGAAGCCGTTTTGCAGCGTGAGGATGGTGAAGCAGTCCGCGCCCTTTTTCTCCGCGGCGTATTTGCGCGCGACCTTGATGGCGCACTCGTTCGCCTCGCCGCCGGAGTTGGAGAAGAACACCCGCTTCATCCCCGTGCGGGTGCAGAGCTGCCGCGCCAGCAGCGCCGGCGGCGCGGTGTAGTAAAGATTCGACATGTGCTGCACCCGGCCGAGCTGCGCCGTGACGGCCTGCAGCCACGCATCGTCCGCGACGCCGAAGCTCGTCACGCCGACGCCGCCGGTGAGGTCGATATACCGCCTTCCGGTCTCGTCCCAGACCTCCGATCCCTTGCCGGAGACGACCTCCACCGGAAACTTGACGTATGTATTGGCCAGGTACGCCTGGTCGATCTGCTTGAGTTCCATTCCCGCTTCCTCCTTCATTCATGCATTGGGGGTCACCATCGTGCCCGCACCCTCATCGGTCAAAATCTCCATCAAAATGGAGTGCGGCACGCGCCCGTCCATGATGATGACCTTCTTCACGCCGCGATGAATCGCGTCGATGCAGCAGTCCACCTTCGGGATCATGCCGCCGGAGATGACGCCCTCCTGAAAAAGGCGCACCGCGCCGTCGATGGTGACGCGGGGGATGAGCGTGGCGGGGTCGTCCTTATCGCGCAGGATGCCCGCGATGTCCGTCATCATGATGAGATTTTCCGCGCCGAGCGCCCCGGCGATATAGGCCGCCGCCGTGTCGCCGTTGATGTTGTACACATTGCCCGCGCGGTCGCAGCCGACTGTGGAGACGACGGGGAGATAGCCTTTTTCCAGCAGGTCGGTCACGGGCTCGATGTTCACGCTCGTGATCGAGCCGACATAGCCGAGCGCGCCGCCCGCCGCCTTCGCCTCGATGAGCCGCCCGTCCATGCCGGAGATGCCCATGGCCTTGCCGCCCTTCATCTCCAGCAGATTCACGAGCGACTTGTTCACCTTCCCGGCGAGCACCATCTGCACGATGTCCACGGTCTCCTTGTCCGTCACGCGCAGGCCGTTTACAAATTCGGATTTCTTCCCCAGCCGCTCCAGCAGCTCGGTGATCTCCGGCCCGCCGCCGTGCACGAGCACGACCTTCACGCCCACCAGCGTCAGCAGGACGATGTCCTCCATCACCTGCTGCTTGAGCTGGTCGTTCACCATGGCGTTGCCGCCGTATTTCACCACGACGATCTTGCCGTTATACTGCTGGATATACGGCAGCGCCTGCGTGAGCACCTCCGCGCGCTGCGCGTTGGATAATTGAATGTCCATAAGTCCGCCCCTCACGTCCGATAGTCGCCGTTGATCTTCACGTAGTCATACGTCAGGTCGCAGCCCCACGCGGTGGAGGCCGCGTCTCCGTCGTTCAGACCGACGAGGATCTCGATCTCCGGCTCGGACAGCACGGCCTTTGCCGCCTCCTCCGAGAAGGGGATGCCCGCGCCGTTTTGGCAGACGGCAACGGCGCCCGCCTCTGACCGGAACGTCACGTCAATCTTCGCCGGGTCCACGTCCGCGCCGCTGTAGCCGATGGCGCAGAGAACGCGCCCCCAGTTGGCGTCGGCGCCGAACATGGCGGCCTTGAGCAGACTGGAGCAGACGACGCTTTTGGCCACCGTCCTCGCGGCGCGCGCGTCCCGCGCGCCCGTGACGACGCACTCCAGCAGCTTTGTCGCGCCCTCGCCGTCGGCGGCGATGCTGCGGCAGAGCTGCACGGTGACGGTGTTGAGCGCCCGCATGAAGATGTCAAAGTCCGCGCCGGGGGCGGTGATCTCCGCGTTCCCGGCCATGCCGTTTGCGAGGATTGCGACCATGTCGTTCGTGGAGGTGTCCCCGTCGATGCTCACCATGTTGAACGTGGCCTGCACATCCGTGGAGAGCGCGGCCTGCAGCATCTCGGCCGAGATGGCGGCGTCCGTCGTGAGAAAGACGAGCATCGTCGCGAGATTCGGATGGATCATGCCGCTGCCCTTTGCGATGCCGCCGAGACGGCAGGTCCTGCCGTCCAGCGTGAATTCCACGGCGATTTCCTTGCGCACGGTGTCGGTCGTCATGATGGCCTCGGCCGCCTCCGCGCTCCCGTCCATGGAGAGGCCCGCGACCAGCGCCGGAATGCCCGCCGCGATGGGGGCGAGCTCGAGCGGCTCGCCGATCACGCCCGTGGACGCGACGATGACGTCCCGCGCCGCGATGCCGAGCGCGTCGCCCACGAGCGCCGCGGTGTCCTCCGCGATTGCGGCGCCGTTCCAATTGCAGGTGTTGGCGTTGCCGCTGTTGCAGATGACGGCCTGCGCCCTGCCGTCGGCAAGGTGCGCCCTGGTCACGGTGAGCGGCGCGCCCTTGACGCGGTTTGTCGTATACACGGCGGCGGCGCGCGCCGGTACGCTGCTCGCGATGAGCGCGAGGTCGCGCCGGCGCCGGTTTGGGCGGATGCCGCAGTGAACGCCGTTTGCTGTGAAGCCAAGCGCGGCGCACACGCCGCCGGGGATGGTATTCATAGTCGTCGCTCCTTATAAAAATTTAAAAAAGCCAAAAAGCCAGAGGCCCTCGGCAGCGCCGAGGCGGCGCGTCAAAATTCCGCCCGGAGGGCGCGTTGTTCCCATTGTGAATCGTATGCACAAACGGGGAACACCGCCGGTGTGCGGTCTCTCTCAACCCGGATGAAAAAAATCACCCGATCGGAAGCTCCAGCCCCGTGGTCTCCTCCACGCCGAGCAGGATGTTCAGGTTCTGAATGGCCGCGCCCGACGCGCCCTTGCCGAGATTGTCAAAGCGCGAAATGAGCAGGATGCGCTCGTCGTTTCCCGCGACCAGCACCTCCATGTCGTCCCGCCCGGTGAGCGCGTTCGCCGCGAGCAGGCTGTCGTCGTCCGCCGCGTCGGTATAGTGCACGATGCGGCTGTGATACCGCGCGCGGTACACCGCGCGGACGTCGTCCGCCGTGCCGCGCAGGTCCCTTGCGAACACCGGCACGGTGACGGCCATGCCGCTGTAGTAGTCCGCCACGATGGGGCAGAACGCCGGCTCGGTTGTGAGCCCGGAGATGGCGGTCATCTCCTTCAGGTGCTTGTGCCGCTGCGGCAGGCCGTATTGCCGGGGCGCGGCATAGCGCGCCGGGCGCGGCTCCGCCTCATATTCCGCGATCATCTGCTTGCCGCCGCCGGAATAACCCGTGACGGAAAAGCACGTGAGCGCCGCGTCCGGCCGCAGCAGCCCCGCGCGCACGAGCGGTTCAATGAGCACGATGAAGCCGCTCGCGTGGCAGCCGGGATTCGCCACGCGCCTGGACGCCGCAATGGCCGCGCGCCGCCCGTGCAGCTCCGGGAAGCCATAGTCCCAGCCGGGCGCGGTGCGGTGCGCGGTGGAGGTGTCGATCACGATGACGCGCTCGCGCTCCACGAGCGAGACGGACTCGACCGCCGCCGCGTCCGGCAGGCAGAGAAAGGCGATATCCGCGCTGTTGATGGCCTCCTTCCGCGCGGCCGGGTCCTTGCGCAGCTCCCGGGGCAGCTCAATGAGCGAAAGGTCCGCCCGCGCGAGGAGCCGGTCGCGGATGCGCAGCCCGGCGGTGCCGGCGCTGCCGTCGATAAATACGTTTGTCATAGTTCCAGACTCGCTTTCACCCAGGCAATCTGCGCCTCGACCGAGGCGACGGACGTGCCGCCCTCGGAGATGCGCTTTTCCACGCAGGCGGTCAGGTCGATCTCCGGATAGAGGTCCGCGTCAAAGAGGTCGCTGAACGCCCTGTATTCCTCCAGCGTCAGCTCCTCCAGCACCTTGCCCTCGGCAATGCATTTTGCCACGAGCTGGCCGGAGATCTGATACGCGCTGCGGAAGGGCAGGCCCTTTTTCACGAGATAATCCGCCAGATCGGTGGCGTTGATAAAGCCGGTCTGCGCCGCCTTTTTCATGTTCTCCGCGCGCACCGTCATCGTCTCGATCATCGGCGCGAACACCTTCAGGCACAGCTTCACGGTGTCCACGGCGTCGAAGATGGCCTCCTTGTCCTCCTGCATGTCCTTGTTGTAAGCCAGGGGCAGGCCCTTGAGCGTCGTGAGCAGCGCCATCAAATCGCCGTAGACACGGCCCGTCTTGCCGCGCACGAGCTCCGCCATGTCGGGATTTTTCTTCTGCGGCATGATGCTCGACCCGGTCGTGTATGCGTCCGAGAGCGTCACGAACTGAAACTCCCAGCTCGACCAGAGGATCAGCTCCTCCGAGAGGCGCGAGAGGTGCATCATGAGAATGGCGTAGCCCGCGAGCAGCTCCACGCAGAAGTCGCGGTCGGACACGCCGTCGAGACTGTTGCGCGCAATGTCCGCGAAGCCGAGCTGCGCCGCCTCCATGCGCCGGTCGGTGTCATACGTCGTGCCCGCGAGCGCGCAGCACCCGATGGGAGAGACATTCATGCGCTTCGCCGCGTCCCGCAGGCGGTCAAGGTCGCGCAGGAGCATCATGGCGTAGGCCATGAGATGGTGGCCGAACGTGATCGGCTGCGCGCGCTGCAGATGCGTGTAGCCCGGCAGGATCACGGCCTTGTTTTCCTCCGCCTGCGCGGTGATGGCCGCGGTCAGCGATTTTGCGAGGGCCATGATCTCCTCGTTCTGCGCGCGCAGATACATCCGCAGATCGAGCGCTACCTGATCGTTGCGGCTGCGTGCGGTGTGGAGCTTCTTGCCCACGTCGCCCACACGCGCGGTGAGCACCTGCTCGACGAACATATGGACATCCTCGCACTGCGTGTCAAACGCCAGCGCGCCGGACTCCAGATCGTCCAGAATGCCCTGCAGCGCGTCGATGAGCGCCGCGGCGTCGCGCTGCGGGATGATGCCCCGCGCGCCCAGCATGGCCGCGTGCGCCATGCTGCCGGTGATGTCCTCGCGGTACATCCGGCTGTCAAAGCGGATGGAGGAGTTGAAGTCATCCGCCAGTTTGTCCGTGTCTCCGGCCGTCCGGCCAGCCCAAAGTTTTGCCATATCGCGCACCCCGTAAAGACTTCACGATCCTGCACGGAGAAGCCCCGTGCAGGATGCGTGATCGTTTCCTAAAAATCCTGACCCTGCAAGCGCTCGCGTCCGCGGACGCGAGGCGGGCGCAGATCACTTCCCGTCCACAATCGCCTGGACCTGGATCGGCAGGCCGTAGAGATTGATGAAGCCCTCGGCATCCTTCTGGTTGTAGTCGCTCTCGCCGAAGGTGGCAATCTCCTCGGAGTACAGCGAGTACGGGCTCCAGACGCCGGCGTTAATCATGTTGCCCTTATAGAGCTTCAGCCGCACCGTGCCGGTGACGCGCTCCTGCGTTTTGTCCACAAAGGCGGAGAGCGCCTCGCGCAGCGGCGTGAACCACTGGCCGTTGTAGACGAGCTCGGCAAACGTGATGGCGAGCTTCTCCTTCTCGTGCGCGGTCATCTTGTCCAGGCAGATCGTCTCCAGCACCTTGTGCGCCCTGTAGAGAATCGCGCCGCCCGGCGTCTCATACACGCCGCGGCACTTCATGCCGACCAGGCGGTTTTCCACAATGTCCAGAATGCCGATGCCGTTGGCGCCGCCCAGCGCGTTGAGCTTGAGAATGATATCCTTCGCGCGCATCTGCTCGCCGTTTACCGCGACGGGAACGCCCTGCTCAAAGTCGATGGTCACATAGGTCGGCTCGTCCGGCGCGTTGATCGGGGAGACGCCCATTTCGAGGAAGCCTTCCTTCTCATATGCCGGCTCGTTGCCCGGGTCCTCCAGATCCAGCCCCTCATGGCTGAGATGCCAGAGATTCTTGTCCTTGGAATAGTTCGTCTCGCGGTTGATCTTCAGCGGCACGTTGTGCGCCTCGGCGTAGTCGATCTCCTCCTCGCGGGACTTGATGTCCCACTCGCGCCACGGGGCGATGACGGGCATATTCGGCGCGAAGTGCTTGATGGCCAGCTCAAAGCGCACCTGGTCGTTGCCCTTGCCGGTGCAGCCGTGGGCGATGGCGTCCGCGCCCTCCTTCTGCGCAATCTCCACCAGGCCCTTGGCGATGCAGGGCCGGGCGTGACTTGTGCCGAGCAGATAGTCCTCATACACCGCGCCGGCCTTCATCGTCGGGATGATGTAGTCCTCCACATATTCATCCGTCAGGTCGAGCACATAGAGCTTCGACGCGCCGGTGGCGATGGCCTTTTCCTCCAGCCCCTCCAGCTCGTCCGCCTGGCCGACGTTGCCGGAGACGGCGATGACCTCGCAGTTGTTGTAGTGTTCCTTCAGCCACGGAATGATGATGGATGTATCCAGACCGCCCGAGTAGGCGAGTACCACTTTTTTGATGTCCTCTTTTTTCATTGCGATTGCCTCCGTAAATAAATATTCACTAATATGTGCATATTATTCACCTTTTGCCCCGAAATGTCAAGTCCTTTTCCGTAAAATAGTGTATAAATAACACTTCCGGCATGCGCCGCTTTTTCGTAAATGCGCATAAAAACCGCCCGGACGGCGCGCGGCGTGGCACGGTCCGGGCGGGTTTTCTCTTATTTCAGCTGCTGCTTCATCGCGTCGATCTCCGCCAGCCAGACGGCGCTGGAGGCGTCCGACGGCATGCGCCAGTCGCCGCGGGGCGAGAGCGTCACGGTGCCGATCTTCACGCCGTCCGGCAGGCACGAGCGCTTGAACTGCTGGGCAAAAAACCGGCGGGTGAACGTCTCCAGCCAGTGCAGGAGCGTCGCGTCGTCATACTGCCCGGCATACGCCGTCCGGACGAGGCGGAAGAGCTTGCGCGGCCGCGCGCCGAAGCGCAGCATATAGTAGAGGAAGAAGTCGTGCAGCTCATAGGGGCCGACGAGGTCCTCCGTTTTCTGCGTCATTTCGCCGGCCTTGTCCGCCGGCAGCAGCTCCGGCGAGACGGGCGTATCCAGAATGTCCTCCAGCACGGCCCTCAGCGCCTCCGGCGCGCGCGCGGCCTCGTGCCGCACGAGATAGCGCACCAGCGTCTTCGGCACGGAGGCGTTCACGCCGTACATGCTCATATGGTCGCCGTTGTACGTCGCCCAGCCGAGCGCCAGCTCCGAGAGGTCCCCCGTGCCGACGACGATGCCGTTTGCGTCGTTGGCAAGGTCCATGAGCACCTGCGTGCGCTCGCGCGCCTGCGCGTTTTCAAACGTCACGTTCGTCACGGTTTCGTCGTGGCCGATGTCTTTGAAATGCTGCCGCACCGAGGCGGTGATATCCACCGTGCGCACCTGCACGCCCAGCAGCTCACAGAGCCGCACGGCGTTGGACTTCGTGCGCGCCGTTGTGCCGAAGCACGGCATCGTGACGGCGAGAAGGTCCGACCGCGGCCGGTCCAGCAGATCCATCGCGCGCACCATCACGAGCAGGGCGAGCGTGCTGTCCAGCCCGCCGGAGATGCCGACGACGGCCGTTTTGCAGCGGGTATGCTGTATGCGCTTTTTCAGCGCCGCGGACTGCATGGTGAGAATCATCTCCGCGCGGTCGGCCAGCTCCGCGTCGTCCGACGGCACGAACGGGTGCCGGGGAAACGCGCGGCTCAGCGGCGTCTCGCGCAGCGACTGGTCGAAGACGACCGGCTGCAGCGCGTCGCCCCCCGGCGCCCCCGCAAAGCTGGTGTTGTGGTGCCGCTCGCTGCGCAGACGGAACAGATCCAGCTCCGTCAGGGTGAGCACCTCCTCCGGCGCGAAGGGCCTGTGCTCGGCAAGCAGCGCGCCGTTTTCGCTGATGAGATGGTGCGCGGAGAAGATGAGATCCTGCGTGGACTCCTCCGGCGCGGCGTTGGCGTAGACATAGCCGCAGATGTTGCGCCCCGACGTCGCGGAGATGAGCGTGCGGCGGTATTCCGGCTTTCCGATCACCTCGTCCGAGGCGGAGGGGTTGGCGATAATCATCGCGCCGCCCAGACACAGCCGCTTCGACGGGGGCTCCGGCGCCCATGCGTCCTCGCAGATCTCCACGCCGAACGTAAACTCCGGCAGCGCGGCGCTGCAAAACAGCAGCTCCGTCCCGAACGGGACGGATTCGCCGCCGAGCTCGAGCGCGCGCACCCGGCAGCTCCCGCCGGAGGCAAACTGCCGCTTCTCGTAAAACTCGCCGTAGTTCGGCAGCACCGTCTTCGGCACGACGCCGAGGATGCGCCCGTCGTGCAGCACCGCCGCGCAGTTATAGAGCTTCGACGCCGCCCGCAGCGGCACGCCGAGCACCACGACCGGATACAGCCCCTTCGTCGCGTCGCGCAGTCTCAGAAGCTGCGCCTCCGCCTGCTCCAGCAGCAGGTCGCTGTAAAACAGGTCGCCGCAGGTGTAGCCCGTCACGCACAGCTCCGGCAGCACCAGCAGATTCACCCGCTGCGCCTCCGCCTGCTCGATGCGCGCGAGAATCTTCTCCGCGTTCGCCGCCGGGTCCGCTACCGTCACGGCCGCCGACGCCGCCGCCAGGCGCACAAAACCGTCTTGCATAAAACATGCCGTCCTTTCAAATGGAGGCCAGTTCCTCCAGCCTCTCAACGTCCAAAATCTCGATCTGCCGCCGCCCGGTGCGGAGGATGCCCTCGTCCTCCATGCGGCCCAGCGTGCGCGTGGCCACCTCGCGGGAGGTGCCGGTCGCGCTCGCGATCATCTCATGCGTCGCGACGACGAAGCGTCCGCCGTCCCGGCAGGCGCGCGCCTGCTCGAGCAGGATGCGCGCCACGCGCGACTTGAGCGGCAGAAACGCAAAGCTGAAAAATGCGTTCACAACCTCCTGCACGCACTCGGCCGTGACGTTCATGTAGAGCTCCTGCATATCGAGAAGCTCCTGCGCCGCCTTGTACATGTCCGCCTTCGCAAGATAGGCGAGCACGCTGTCCTGCTCCGCCTGAAACACGGGAATGATGTTTTCGGGCTTGCTCTCATACAGCGGCACGATGATGCCCGTCTGCCCCGGATAGCGGTGGTAGATCGTCGCCTCGCGGCCGGACGGGGAGATCATGTAAATGCGAATCGCGCCCGTGTAGACAAAGTACATGCCGCCGTTGCAGATCTGATGGAAATAGATGTTTTCCCCCGCGCGGAATTCCCGGACGGTGCAGTAGCCGGCAAGGCGCGTCTGCTGCCGCGTCGTGAGCTTGTTCCAAAACGGGAAAAAGCGCGCGTAGTCGCACACAAACCCTTCGGGCGCGCCGCGCGGCGCGTCCGCGGCCCGGCTCAGATTGCGCTCCATGGGCGATCCTCCTCCGCAATGTGATTTTCGTCACGAAACAGACTCTATTATAATTTACTTTTTTTATGATGTCAACCGCATGCGGGCGCTTCCCGCCGCGCAACTGTGTCCAAATCGTAAATTTTAATCGCGTGCGATTGACAGCGTGCGATTAAAATGCTATACTCCTCGCTGTTTGATATCAATTTCTGACAGACAGGAGGGTCGTCGCCATGGAAGAGCAAACCATTCCGATCGGCGCGCTGCTCAAGCGCATCCACACCGAGCTGGAAAAGCGGGCCAACCGCGACCTGCAGGAAAACGATCTCACCTTTTCGCAGATGCACATGCTGGGCGTGCTGGACCGGCAGCCGGAGGGCGCGGCCACGCTCAAGGAGCTGGAGCGCTATTTCTGCACGGCGCAGTCTACGGTCGCGGGCATTGCCGTGCGGCTGGAGCGAAAGGGCCTGGTTGCGGCCTGCCCGGACGTGGCGGACCGCCGCGTCAAGCGCATCCGCATCACGGAGGCGGGCCGCGCGCTCTGCCGCCGCGCGAAGCGGACCCTCCGCGCGGGAGAGGCGCAGATGCTCTCCAATCTGACCCCGGAGGAGCAGGCGCAGCTCCATGCGCTGCTGTTGAAGGTTTACGCCGCCCTGCGCGGCGAGGAAGGATGTGAAGCGTCTCCATGATCAAGACCCTGATGGCGCAGATCGGCCGGTACCGGCGCGATTCGCTCCTGACGCCGCTTTTCACGGCGCTGGAGGTCGTGATGGAAATATTGATCCCCTATGTCACGGCCTCGATCATCGACAAGGGCATTCAGGCGAAGGACCTGTCCAGCGTCTATCGCTACGGCGCGCTGATGCTGGCTCTCGCGTTTTTGAGCCTGCTCTTCGGCGTCCTGGCCGGGAAGCACGCCGCGGCGGCCTCGTCCGGCTTCGCGTGCAATCTGCGCGACGCGATGTATGCGAACATCCAGACGTTTTCGTTTTCCAACATCGACAAGTTCAGCACCGCCGGGCTGGTGACGCGCATGACGACGGACGTGACCAACCTGCAAAACGCCTATCAGATGCTGCTGCGCGTCGCGGTGCGCGCGCCGCTCATGCTCGTCTGCAGCATGATGATGTGCTTTGCCATCCACGCGCGCCTGAGTCTCACGTTCCTTGCGGCGATTGCTTTTCTCGCGTGCGTGCTCGTCTATATGCTGCGCACCGCGATGCCGCTTTTCACGCAGGTGTTCGCGCGGTATGACGATCTCAACGCCAGCGTGCAGGAGAACGTCTCCGGCATCCGCGTGGTGAAGGCGTTCGTGCGCGAGGAGCACGAGGACGAAAAATTCACCAGAGCCGCCGATACGCTCTCGCGCCTGTTCACCAGGGCGGAATCCATCGTGGTCGCCAACAGCCCCGTGATGATGATCGCCGTTTACGGCTGCATCCTCTCGCTGTCGTGGTTCGGCGCGCACTATATCGTGGGCGGCACGCTCACCACCGGCAATCTCACGAGCCTGTTCAGCTACGTGATGCAGATGCTCATGTCGCTCATGATGCTCTCCTTCGTCTTTGTCATGATTACCATGAGCAGCGCGAGCGCCAGACGCATCTGCGAGGTGCTCACCGAGCGGCCGGATCTGACGGACCCCGCCGAACCGGAGACGGTCGTGGCGGACGGCAGCATCGACTTTGACCACGTCAGCTTTTCCTATCGCAGCGGCAGCGGCGAAGACACGCTGCACGACATCGACCTGCACATCCGCTCCGGAGAGACGGTCGGCGTCATCGGCGGCACGGGCTGCGGCAAATCGAGCTTCGTGAGTCTCATCAGCCGCCTCTATGACGTGACAGACGGCGCCGTGCGCGTCGGCGGCAGAGACGTGCGCGCCTACGACACGGAGGCCCTGCGCAGCCAGGTGGCGGTCGTGCTGCAGAAAAACGTGCTGTTTTCCGGCACGATCCTTGAAAATCTCCGCTGGGGCAATGCCGACGCCACGGAGGCGGAATGTGCCGAAGCGTGCCGGCTCGCCTGCGCCGACGAGTTCATCGAAAAGCTGCCGGATGGCTACCAGACCCACATCGAGCAGGGCGGCGCGAACGTCTCCGGCGGGCAGAAGCAGCGCCTGTGCATCGCCCGCGCGCTGCTCAAAAAGCCCAAGGTGCTCATTCTCGACGACTCGACCAGCGCGGTCGATACCGCGACGGACGCGAAGATTCGCCGCGCCTTCGCCGAGCACATCCCCGGCACGACCAAGCTCATCATCTCGCAGCGCATCTCCAGCGTGCAGGACGCCGACCGCGTCCTCGTGCTGGACGACGGCCGCGTGAGCGCCTTCGACACGCACGAAAACCTGCTGCAAACGAACGCGATCTATCGGGAGATCGTGCAAGCGCAGCAGCAGTCCGGCGGCGACTTTGACCGCCCGAATGACTGAGAAAGGGGGTACGAGTCATGCCAGGACCAAACACAAAGCCGCGCGAAAAAGCGGCGAACGCCCCCGCGGCGCTCAAGCGGGTCATCTCCTATGTGCTCGCAAACTATAAATTTCACTATCTCGCCGTGATCGTCTGCATCCTGCTCTCCGCGCTCACAACGCTGGCGGCCACGCTGTTCATGCGCAGCCTGATCGACGACTATATCACCCCGCTGCTGGCGCAGGCGGCGCCGGATTATACGCCGCTCGGCCGCGCCATCGGGACGCTGACGCTCGTGCTGCTCGGCGGCATCGTCTGCTCCTACGCCTACAACCGCATCATGGTCACGGTCAGCCAGGGCACGATGCGCCGCCTGCGCGTGGAGCTGTTCACGCACATGGAGTCGCTGCCCATCTCGTACTTTGACACGCATGCCCACGGCGACATCATGTCGGTCTACACCAACGACGTGGACACCCTGCGCCAGCTCATCAGCCAGAGCATGCCGCAGCTCGTGAATTCCTCCATCTCGCTCGTCGCCTCGCTCATCAGCATGCTCGTGCTGGACGTGCCGCTCACGCTCGTCTCCCTCGCCATGGTCGGCGTGATGCTCTTCACCACGATGAGGCTCGCCGGCAAATCGGGCGCCTTCTTCGCGCAGCAGCAAAGGGACCTCGGCGCCGTGAACGGCTATATCGAGGAGATGATGGAGGGGCAGAAGGTCGTGAAGGTGTTCTGCCACGAGGAGGAGGCGCTCGCGCAGTTTCGCGCGCTGAACGACCGGCTGCGCGACAGCGCGAACAACGCCAACCGCCTCGCAAACATCCTCATGCCCATCAACGCCAATCTCGGCAACATCAGCTATGTGCTCTGCGCCGTGCTCGGCGCGGTGCTCGCGCTGAACGGCTTCACCGGCCTCACAATCGGGACGCTGGTGTCGTTTCTCGCGCTGAACAAGGGCTTCTCCCAGCCGGTCACGCAGGTGAGCCAGCAGCTGGGCAGCATCGTCGGCGCGGCCGCCGGCGCGGAGCGCGTGTTCCGCATGATCGACGAGCCGCCTGAGACGGACGCGGGCTATGTCGAGCTGGTCAACGCCGTCGAGCAGCCCGACGGCACGCTCACCGAGGCGGCGGAGAAGACCGGCGTCTGGGCGTGGAAGCACCCGCACCGGGCAAACGGCACGGTGTCCTACACCAGGCTGCAGGGCGACGTGACGTTCGCCGGTGTGGACTTCGGCTACACGCCGGACAAAACCGTGCTGCACGACATCAAGATGTACGCCACGCCCGGGCAGAAAATCGCCTTCGTCGGCAGCACCGGCGCGGGCAAGACGACGATCACGAATCTCATCAACCGCTTTTATGACATTCAGGACGGCAAGATCCGCTACGACGGCATCAACATCAACAAGATCAAAAAGCCGGATCTCCGCCGCAGCCTCGGCATGGTGCTGCAGGACACACACCTCTTCACCGGCACGGTCATGGAGAACATCCGCTACGGCCGGCTCGACGCGACGGACGACGAGTGCGTCGCCGCGGCGCGCCTCGCCAACGCGGACGGGTTCATCCGCCGCCTGCCGGACGGGTATCATACGATGCTCACCGGCGACGGCGCGAATCTCAGCCAGGGCCAGCGGCAGCTGATTGCCATCGCCCGCGCGGCCGTGGCCGATCCCCCGGTGCTGATCCTCGACGAGGCGACCAGCTCCATCGACACGCGCACTGAGGCGCTCGTGCAGCAGGGCATGGACGCGCTCATGCAGGGGCGCACCAGCTTCGTCATCGCGCACCGGCTCTCCACCGTGCGCAATGCCGACTGCATCATGGTGCTGGAGCAGGGCCGCATCATCGAGCGCGGCTCGCACGAGGAGCTGCTCGCGCAGAAGGGCAGGTATTACCAGCTCTACACCGGCAACGCCATCGAAGAAGACCCGGGGGCATAAATGAGCCTGTCGAAAAGCGTGTTTTTCGACAGGGAGGCTTGCGCTGCATGGCTTGCCCTCGTTTGCCACGTCGCGGCAAGCTCTGTATCGTTCGCTTCCCCGGCGAGCGGGAAAGCTCGCTCACGCCGCTGCCGCTCCTCACCCAAAACAAATCCTCCGATTTGTTTTGGGAAAGGAAGAACGGGGAAGCGGATATGGAGCCGGCGCGGGTAAGCGCGGCTGCGAAATGGAACGCGCCCGTTCTGACGCCGCCTCCGGGCGCGAACTCTGCGAGGCCTTTTTTGACAAACTAATTTATG
>CACWHX010000005.1 GCA_902760845.1 Oscillospiraceae bacterium | reverse complement strand
TTAAGGGGCGGTTAGCCCCTTGACCAAAGCGCCCCTTTCTTTGCGGCTCCACCGCGTTTCTTTCCGGCATGGCGGAAAGAAATGGGGTGGATTCTGCACCAAGACAATGCTTGCAGTACGAAATAAAACGAACCAGGCAGAACCACGTACTCTTCCGCACTGAGATACCCACTAAGTCCCGTACCCCGCACCCTGTCAGCAGCTTCGTCAAAAAGCCCGTTTTTTGACAGACTCACAACAGGCCCGCAGACAAATGCCTGCGGGCCTGTTGCTTTTGCGAGGTTGTTTTTGCGTGTGCCATTGGGGAAAAGAAAGAGAAAGAGAAAAAGAAAGGGACTGCTTCAAATTTTCCGTGCGTCCGGCACGCCGCCGTGTGGGAGACGCAGCGGGCACTCGGAAACTTGTAGCAACAAGGTTCATTGCCCCGAAGGGGCCGCGCTCTTTCGCATATGCGGGCGCGTGCCGGGGTTGTGCCGATCAGCTGCCGCGCAGAGTAATCGTCAGCTGCTGATAGGCGTTCTCCGCGGTCTCCGGGTCCATCAGGCTCCCGATCAGGACGCCGGTCCGGTCGTTGACCATGACAAGCCTGTTGTATTCGCCGTCGTAGGTCCACAGGATCTCTTCGTCCGTATCCAGCAGGACCTCCGCGCCCTCCGTGTACATGGCCGAGCGGTAATAGTCCATCCCTTCGGCCGTGACGAAGCCGCCGTCCAGAAGATGCTGACCGTCCGCGTCCAGCACGGAGAACTGGCCGTCGCTCTGCGTCATTTTCAGCCCGTCGGAAGTATTCAGCTTCACTTCCACCTGGTCGCCGGTCTCCACGGAAAACGTGTACGACATGCTCGTGGTACAGGCCGTCAGCAGCACCGCCGCGAGGCAGATGACCGCTGCCAGCATGAGAACATTTCGATGTTTATACATCATGAAACCTCCGGTTTGGTTATAAAAAGTCACCGAATCGGAAACTTACTCGCTCATTATAACCCCTGCATACTAACGTCCCAGCAACGAAATACGCCGTTTTACGCGGATGCCATGCATTTTTTTCGAAAAAAAATACCGTTCTCTCCCCCTTTATGCCCCATCACGCCGCCGTGGTCTCTCTGCGCGCAAGCTTCCGGAGCGACACCAAGCTGATTACACCGATGACCACCTGCGCCGCGCCGGAGGCGAAATCCAAAATCCAGAATGAGTAGACGCCCCAGAGCACCACGTTCGCCAGAAAGCCCAGCTTCGTCGCCCTGATGCTGGTGCAGTAATAGTTGCAAAGCGTGAGCTGCACCGTCGCCGCGATTGGCATCAGCCCCAGCAGCCCCTCCGTGTTGACGGCGAGGCCGATCCCGACCGCTAAAATGGAAAACAGCACCGTCATGCGTCCGGTGAAGCGATTTTTCATCACAAGAAGGTTGCGCTCCACAGCGAGCGCCTGGGTGATGAGGCGCACCCACGCTCCAAAAAACACGGACGAGACCACCAACAGCGCGCTCTCCAGCACCTGATAAAAATACGCTCTGCGCCGGTCGTTGACGCAGCAGCTCAGGCCCAGGAACACCGACGCCGCGGCGGATATCAGATTACCGATCAAAATGGAACGCATCTCGTTCGCCTCCTACTGCATATTGCATATCGCATATTGCATATCGCACGCTTACCATAGCACAATCCGCGGTCTTTGTCAACCGATATATTGCATATTGGTTCAATTTGTGATACCATCATCCCAAAAGAAGGTGATCGGATGCCCATCCCGCAAAAGGGCGGCCCCGAAAAAACGGAGTCCGCCAAGGAAAAAGTTTACAATCAATTGCTGCAATGGATGATCGACGGCACGCTCGCCCCGGGCGAGAAGCTGAACGAGTCCGAGCTTGCCGACTATTTCTCCGTCAGCCGTACGCCGGTACACGAGGCGCTGATGCTGCTGGCCGAGGAGCATTTCACGGAGGTCGCCCCGTCCAGGGGGAGCTTTGTGTCCCTGATCTCGATGGAGGATGCGGACGCCGTATATGAGGCGATTTCCGCCATCCAGTGCAACATCGCCGTTCTCGCCTGCGAAAAGCGGACCGACGCCGCTGTGAAGACGCTGCGCGAGCTGAACGAACGCTTTGAGCGCGCCTACAGCGCCGGGGACATCGAGCAGACTCTGCGCACGGACAATGCGTTTCACACCTATGTGGCCGAGATTGCCGGGAACCCCTATCTGCAGAAGTATCTGCGCCACCTCCAGCAGCACGTCTATCGCTTTGAATATATCCTGTCCCGCGTGGGGAGCGACCGCACGCCCTCCGAGCAGAACCACCGGGAGCTGATCGCCGCCATCGCCGACGGTAACAAGGCCGTCGCCTCCATGGCGGCGGAGGAAAACTGGATCGGCCAATACCGCGATGAGCGGATTTTGCTGGAGCGGGCCATCCGGGAAAACGGATGGGAAAAAACCTAACCCAATAACGGATCCGCCGGCCGTTTTCGGCCGGCGGATTGCTATTCGTCGTAGTTCTCCAGAAAGGAATGCAGCGCGCCGCCGGTCCTGTAGCCCGGCATGGTGTCGAGCGCGACGGCGTGAATGCTGCGGAAGATGCTGTTTTCCAGGCCGGGGTTCGTCTCGCGCAGCGTGCGGAGCAGCGCCCGGGCCTCCCGGCGTTCCGCGTCTCCGTCCGCAGCGTCGCTCCCCTCTGTGAAGCGGCAGGCGCAGGGCGAAAACGTCAGGTCGTGATAACGCGCCCACGCCAGGATGTCCGCCTCACGGACGCAGTACAGGGGGCGGATCAGCTCCACGCCCGGAACCTCCGCACTGTGCCGCTTCGGAAGCATCGCCTGCAGCCGCGCGCCGAAGAACATGGACATGACGGTCGTCTCGATCACGTCGTTTTTGTGGTGGCCGAGGGCGATTTTGTTGCAGCCGAGCTGCGCGGCCGCGCGGCAGAGCGTCCCGGCGTGCAGCCGCGCGCCGCGCCGTTCCTCCCCGCCGGGGTCCACGGGCTCCGCGTCATCCGCCTCCAGGATCGAGACCGGCACGTGCAGCAGCGCGGCGGTTTCTTCGACGCTTTGCCGGTCCAGGGCGCCGCGTCCGGGGTCGATGGTCAAAAACGCCAGCTTGAACGGCGCGTCGCTGTGCCGGTGCAGCGCCTGCAGGAGCTTTGCCAGCAGCATGGAGCTCGCGCCGCCGGAGACGCAGACGGCAATCCGGTCCCCCGCCTGAATCAGCTGGTACTGCTTGACCGCCGTGATAAACGGCGTCCACAGCTCCTTATGGAATTTTTTGATGATGCTGCGCTCAATCAGCTGCCAGCGCTCCAGCTCGCGGCTCATGCTTCCCGTTCCCCTCCCCGCGCGAGGTCCTTGATGACCTCGCCCGCAATAATCAGGCCGACCACCGGCGGCACAAAGGACGTGCTGCCCGGAATCTGGCGCCGGTCGGTGCACTTGCGCTCCGCGCCCGGCGGGCAGACGCAGTTCTGGCGGCAGCTGATGGACAGGTCCTCCTCCGGCGTGCGGGCGGGCTCCTTGGAGTAGACGACCTTCAGCGCCCGGACGCCGCGGCGGCGCAGCTCCCGGCGCATGACGCGCGCGAGCGGGCAGACGGAGGTCTCGTAGATATCGGCGACCTCGAACGCCGTGGGATCGAGCTTGTTGCCCGCGCCCATGCTGCTGATGATGGGCGTATGGCTCGCCTGCGCCTGCTCTGCCAGCGCAAGCTTTCCGGTCACGGTGTCGATGGCGTCTACCACGTAGTCAAACTGTGAAAAATCGAACTGCGCGGCGGTCTCCGGCGTGTAGAAGCACGGGTGGGTGTTCACCGTGAGATCGGGATTGATCTCCAGCAGGCGCGCCCGCGCCGCGTCCACCTTGTAGTCCCCCACCGTTTTGCGCGTGGCGAAAATCTGGCGGTTCAGATTCGTGAGACAGACGCGGTCGTCGTCCACGAGATCGAGCGTGCCGACGCCGCCGCGCACAAGTGCCTCTGCCGTATAGCCGCCGACGCCGCCGATGCCGAACACCGCGACGCGCGCATGGTACAGCCGCTCCATGGCCTCCGCGCCCAGGAGCAGCTGCGTTCTGGAAAATTGATTCTGCATGGCAGAAGCGTCTCCCCTTCTCCCGAAAATTCATAACTTTGAGTTTATCACATCTGCATGTCAAGTCAATCCTTTTTTCCGCCGAACCCCCTGCCCGGCCATACGCCGGGCAATGCAAAAACGCCCCGAGGTGCGTATAATTTAAATGAGAGCCGCCATGCGGCTCTGAGCCTGTCGAAAAACTTTTTCGACAGGAGGAGCTTGCGCTCCATTCCTCGCCCTCGTTCGCGAATGCGATTCGCGATAGGAGGGCAATCCATTCCGCGAAAAGTATTTTTGCCCCACAGCGAAGCCGCAGGGCAAAAATGATTTGACCTAATTCGCGCCTCCGGGCGCGAACTCTGCGAGGCTTTTTTTGACAAACTGATGAGAGCCGCTATGCGGCTCTCATTTGATGCGCGCCCCGTTGATTGCACGGGTATCAAAACGATTTGAACTTCCCTTATTTTTTGGACGCCAGAAGCTCCTTCAGGAGCAGCGTTCCGGTCTGCTTCACGCCGTGGATCGCAACGTTCCGCTTCGCCTTTTCATAGGGGACATAGTTTTCAAATTCGGGATGGCTGCGCTCCAGCCGGATGGCGCCAAACATGCAGCGGGTGGTGCAGATGCCGCAGCCGATGCAGCGGTTCGGGTCCACCCAGGTGACGCCGCAGCGCAGGCAGGTATGCTCCCGCGCCTGCTCCGGCGGGATGGCGGCCCCGCGCTTGTCGAGCGCCTGGAACGCTCTGGGGTCCCGCGCCAGCGTGAGATCGTGCCCGGGGTGAACGGCGCGGTGAATCGACACCGCGGCCTCATGGCCGTCCTCAACTTTGCCGGGCGCATCCGTGCTTTTAGCGGCAAATATATCCGGGTATACAGCGGCAAACCGCGCCCTGTCCGGCTCTCCGGCCGTGATGTTCACACCCAACCGCTCCAGAATATAGCGCTCGGCCTCATTGCAGCAAAGCGCCTCCGCAAAGAGCGTCACGGGATAGCCCATCACCGCGAGGAAGTACGCGCAGCTCAATGCGTCATAGTCCGCGCCCACCACGGCGATTCGCTCCGGATGATCCCGGTCCGTGCCGGTCATGCGCACCTTTTGGGGAACGAGCTTTTCCTTCAGCGCCTCCTCCCGCTCCGCCAGGCGGCGCATCGTCTCCGCAATCTCCATGGGCGCGTCCACGAGCGCGCGGGTGCAGGCGTTTTCGCAATGGCGGTCGCAGTGCGCGGCGCAGAGCGAGGGGAAGGGCTGATCCTGCCGCAGCAGCTTCAGCGCCGCAAGCTCGCGGCCATCCCGCGCCAGCTTCATGACGCCCTGAATGGACGCATGCGCCGGGCAGGCCGCCTTGCAGGGGGCGGTGCCCGTGGGATAGCAGTTTCGCCGGTTGTCGTTGCGGAAGTTTTCATTCCAGTTTTTCCGGCCCCAGTGCAGCGTCTCCGAGGGCAGCGGCTGGCTGGGATGCTGCACGGGTCCCGCTGTGGTACACAGCCTCCGCCCCAGCTTGGCCGCGCCCGCGGGACATACCTCCACGCACTTGCCGCAGGCGACGCACTTGTCCGGGTCCACCGCGGCCCGGTAGCAGGAGGCGGAGAGATTCGGCGCGTTGAACAGCTGCGAGCAGCGCAGCGCAAAGCAGTTGCCCACCGAGCAGTTGCAGATGGCGAAAATCTCCTCGCCGCCGTCGCCGTTGGTGATCTGGTGCATGTAGCCGTTGGCCTCCGTGCGCTTCAGCACCGCCAGGACCTCCTCATAGGTCGCGCGGCGGGCTTTGCCGGTCTCGACGAGATAGTCCGAGTAGTCGCCCACGGAGATGCACGTTTCCTCCGGCAGCTCGCCGCAGCCCTTTCCCAGGGCAATCATCGTCGTGCGGCAGACGCAGGGCTGAATCGCGTAGTGGCCCTCGTATTTTTTCAGCCAGTGGCTCAGCCGTTCGATGTCCACCGCCTGACTGTCCTTTGGAATCGCGTGCTCCAGCGGGATCACGTGAAAGCCCAGTCCCGCTCCGCCGGGCGGCACCATGTGCGAGATCAGCTCCAGCGGCTTGCGCGCCATGTCAGAGAAGAAGCCGGCCGTCTCCGGCACCTCCCGCATCAGCGTTTCGTTCAGCACCATGTTTTCGGCGCTCCCCACGACAAAGACGGGCAGCACATACTGCTTGTGCCGGTCGGCATTGTGCCAGTTATACTCCACAATGCCGATCTGCGCCATTTCGTCCAGGACCGCCTGCGTTTTCTCCACCGGCCAGCGCAGTTTTTTTGCCAGCGCCTCCGGCGTTGTGGGCTTGCGAACACCCATTTTCAGCGCGGCGCGAGCCATGTCGTCCGTCAGGATGGCGTCGAGCATCCGATATTCCGGGCGGCTCTCGTCCATCTTCACCAGCCCCAGCGAAACGTCCATGCAGTCGGTCAACATCCGGGCAGTCTTTACAATCAGAGGTCGCATTCCAATCACCTCAACCAAAATTTGTTGCCCCTATCTTACACGAAATCATGGTATTTGGGGCAAATTCTTGACATTTTCGGATAGATCGGATAAACTATCCAAAAATACTGGACAATTATACAGGAAGTGATAGACATGGCGGGGACGCATTCCAGGATCCGCGACAACATCATCCAGGCAGCGGTCGAGCTGTTTCGGGAGCAGGGCTATGACAATGTAAGCGTGAACGCCATCTGCAAGCGGGCCTATGTGGCGCACTCCTCGTTCTATTATCTGTTTTCCGGCAAGCAGGAGATCATAGAGTGCCTGCTCAGGGATGTGCGCGAAAACGAACAGCAGCTCACAGAGGCGCTGCTGTTCGCGTCGAACGATTTTGAGCGGATGTGGACGATCTGCTGCCGGTATCTGGACGTTGCGCTGCGCCTGGGACCGGAGATCACCGCGAGCCTCATGAAGCTGGAGCTCTCCGGGTCCCTGCGCTCGCTGGAATATGTGCACGCGGTGGATTCCTGGTTTATCCGCTTTACGGAAAACTGCCTCCGCCAGGGGATCATGCGCACAGGGATGCCAGCGGAGTTTGTCGCCGTGTTCGGGATCGACGCTGTGTATAAGCTCGTCTACGACTGGTGCGCGCAAAAGGGGGCATTCAACCTGCGCCGCCGGGCAAGGGAGGTTTCCGAAGCGCTGTACGATCTCGCCCCGGAATATCGGATGAGCGAGCAGGAGAAGGCAAATTTGTGAAAGCAAAGCCGAGGGCGATGGAGGGTGCGTAAAACAAAAGAGAGCCGCACGGCGGCTCTCTTTTGTTTTTGATCTGCCGGAGAATTAGATTCTCATGCAGATATCCCATGCACGCCAGATGACGGTGCGCAGGTTGCCGATGGCAACGCAGTCGCCGACACGGTGGACATGCGCTTCCTTATCGCCGACGGGCGCCGGAACGAAGCCGATGCCGTTGACAACCGCGTCGCACTCCTGACGGATCTCGCCGTCGGGGGTCTTGATGATGCAGTAGCCGTCGCCGATCTCGGTGATGGTGCTGTGCAGATAAACCGGAACCTTGTGATACTCCATCGCGTCACGCAGGAAGGAGGTGTTGGCAAGGCAGGTCGCCTGCGCGGCAACGAGGTCATTGCCGTACTCGACGACGATCGGGTTCTTCTTCTTGTTGTAGACCATGTCGTAGGCCGCCTCGCAGGAGGACTGGCCGCCGCCCAGGAACACAACCGTCTTCAGCTTGGGATTGTCGATCTCGCCGTCCTTCAGGAGCGTCTCGAAGTCCATGGTCTTCTCAAAGCCCTTGATCTGCGGCATCTTTCTGGGCACGGAGCCGGTGGCGACGATGATCTCGTCAAAGCCGCGCTTGATCGTGCCGATGTCGTTGACCTCGGTGTTGAAGCGGACCTCGATGCCGGCCTTCTCGATCTCTCTCTTGTACCAGTCGATGAGCTGCTTGTCATGCTCCTTGAACGTCATGGCCGAGGCCGTGAGGAACAGGCCGCCGAGCTCGCCGGTCTTCTCAAAGATCACGGGCGTGTGGCCGCGCTGCTTCAGCACGAGCGCGGATTCCATGCCGCCGACGCCGCCGCCGATGATGGCGACCTTCTTCGGGTTCCTGGTCGGGACGATCTTATATCTCTTGTGCTGCATGGTGGGCGGGTTCAGCGCGCAGCGGCCCAGGTGCAGGGAGTCGCCCAGAGACTGGATGTTCTCGGTGCCCTCGAACTTCGCGAAGTTGAAGCAGCCGTTGTGGCAGCGGATGCAGGGACGAATCTCGTCCTCCTTGCCGGCCTTGATCTTGCTGACCCAGTTCTCGTCAACGAGGTTCTGGCGCGCAATCGCGACCGCGTCCAGACGGCCCGCGGCGATCTCTTCCGCGGCCTTGACCGGCTCCATACGGCCGGCGCAGGCAACCGGGATGTCGATGAACTTTCTGATGTGCTCGACATCTTCCAGGTTGCAGTTGTCGGGCATGTACTGAGGCGGATGTGCCCAGTACCAGGCGTCGTAAGTACCATTGTCGCAGTTGAGGAAGTCATAGCCCGCGTCCTGCAGGAGCTTGACGGCCTTCTCAGACTCGGCCATGTCGCGGCCGAACTCCTCGAACTCCTCATACGGCATCGCGCCCTTGCGCCAGCCCTTGGTGCAGGAACGGACGGAATAACGCAGGGAGACCGGGAAATCGTCGCCCGCCTGCTCTTTGATCGACTGCACGATCTCGTTGGCGAAGCGCAGACGGTTCTCCAGGGAGCCGCCGTACTGGTCGGTACGGAAGTTCATGTTCGCAATGGCGAACTGGTCGAGGTTGTAGCCCTCGTGGACCGCGTGAATCTCAACGCCGTCCACACCGGCCTCGCGCAGCTTCTTCGCAGTCGCGCCGAAGTGCCAGACCATCTCCTGAATCTCCTCCACCGTGAAGGGACGGGAATCGAAGTTGTCCGCCCAGCGGTTCGGCGTCTCGGAAGCGGAGGCGCAGCTGTACTGCACGTCAACGATCGGGCTGGCGAGCTTGTTCAGAAGGTTGTTTCTGCCAAGCGCCGCCATCCACGGCGTGACGGCCATGGAACGGCCGAAGCCGCCGGCCAGCTGGATGAACAGCTTGCCGCCGGTCTTGTGGTACTCGTCCATGTACGGCTTAAGCTGCCGATACATATATCTGTTCTGGTCAAGCCATTTTCTACCCATCGTGTCGCGGATGACCTGCATACCGGGAAGCACGAGGCCGACGCCGTCTTTCGCTCTCTTCAGGAGAAAGTCCGCAGCCTCCGTGTCAAAGTGAGAAGGCTCCAGCCAGCCAAACAGAGAGGTGCCGCCCATGGAACACTGGACGATGCGGTTCGGGATTTCCACATCACAGATCTTGAACGGCGTAAACAGCGGTTCGTATTGTTTGTTCATATTGAACTCCTTTCATAGGTTTTTGTTTTTTCCCATAATGGGGGAAGCATGCCTCACGGGAGCAGCGCTCTGACGAAGTGAATCGGCCAACCGAGAATGTCGCCAAGCGTACGCGCCTTCTCCATCAGATTCAGCACGGTGTCATCGTACTTGCCGCCCATCAGCTTTGACTGGACCGCATCAGACTGCAGCAGCCTGGCCGCAAGATAGCCAACGCCGCCGACACATGCCACCGTAAACAGCACCTTGGATCTCTTCATGAAAGTTTTCCCTCCTTATTCCCTTGGTTTTTTTCTATAATCAACAGCCTGACCGCCGTTAATTACCCTGTGTTCCGCAGGGGCGGGACGGCCCCTCCCGCTCCCATAGGAAAAGATGGTGTAATTATATCAGAGTTCCATTACCAATGTCAACTATTGTTCACGCACATTATTTTTCCACATTGTCTTTTTTGTCCCCATTTGCACAAAAATCAGCCGCCGTGCCGGGCGCTTCCCTACGGAAAACGACGAAAAATGCGCGCGAAAATGTGCATTTCTCATCTCACCGTCCGCTTTACATCGCGTTGTCTCGCAAAGCGAACAGCTTGTCCAAAAAGCCTCTTAGAGCTTGCCGCGTCGCGGCGAACGAGGGCAAGCCATGCAGCGCAATCTCTTCTGTCGAAAAACTCGTTTTCGACAGGCGCAAAGGCGCCGCGGCCATCGGGCCGCGGCGCCTTTGCCGGGAGTATCAGCCGCGCGTTATCTCGCCGCAGGCAATTTTCATGCCGGAGTCCCCGCTCGGCTGCGTGTGAAAATCGTCCGGCTCGGCGTGGATGATGACGGACCGGCCGAGAATCTCCCGCACGGTGAAGCGGTCGGTCAGGACGACCGAGAGCGCGCGGCCGCGATTGCCGAACAGCGGCGGCAGATCGCCCGCGTGGTGCGGGTGGGGACAGGATTCCGGATTATAGTGCCCCAGCACGTCGGCAAAGGGATCGTCCGCGTTGCCCGTACAGGAGCCCCCGCTGTGGATATGGAAGCCGAACACCGGCTGCGCGCACGGTCCGGCGGGCGTGGGGAGTCCGTGGATATCGGCAAAGACGAGCACCCCCGCCGTCGTCTGGTAAAACCGCACGACGCCGCGCACCGCCGCGGCGTGCAGGCTGCCCCGAACGCGCGCCACGGCGTCCGGGCGGCGGCGCAGGACCGCGCCGATCTCCGGGTCGCTGTTGTTGCTGTACATGGTTCCACCTCCGGCAAAAGCCTTGCTGTCATCAGCTTATGCCGTGGGGCACGCTCAGGTGCGGGCGGTCTCAGGACGCGCCCAATACGGGCCGCGTCCGCGCGCCTATGCCCAGATGCTGCCGTCCTTTTCCGCGCCCAGCTCGAAGTGGAGCTTCGCGATGCCCAGATCCAGCCGGGTGTAAAAGCCGAGGCCCGGCCGGGCGATCACCTTTCCATTCTGATAGGCAAAGAAGAATTTCTGCTGGTTCACGGCGGTAGGCGCGAGCAGCGCCGCCTCGACGCCGTCAAGAAACCACTGCGGCGTGGCCGCATCCGCGTTGCTGACCTGGGCAACCGACTTGGACTTGTGCGCTTCGCCCTGCGTCGCCCCGTAGCCGACGGAGATGACGGCCTCGATCCGCTCGCCCTGGCGGAGCTGAACCACGCCCGGCACGCGCTTATACGAAAGTGCGACCCAGCAGGTGTTGAGTCCCAGCGTCTGCGCCGTGAGAACGACCTTCTCGCCGTAGTAGCCGCAGCGCTCCTCAAAGTCGCCGCCCTTCTTCCCGGCGACGGCAATGTAATGGTTCACGCCGGAAAAATGGCTGTTTTTCGTCTGAAACGCCTTCGGCTCGTTCTGCACGAGCTGCAGGTGCAGGCCTCCCTCGGCGTTGCACGTGTCGATGCACGCCAGCAGCGCCTCCAGCGTCTCGCCCTCCAGGGGCCGATCGGTATACTGCCGCACAGAGTGCCGGGCTTCCATCGCCTGTTTCCAATCCATGATAGGCTCCTCCTTTTCAGATCCATCGCAGAGTGCAAAATCCGTTTCGGTTTCTTTGTTTCTCAGTATAACACAAATCCGATGATTGCGCGCGTTTTTCGGAAAAATCTCAGATCAATCGCATGCTGAGAATTTTTTTGCCAGATTTCGCGCGGCGGGCGCGCGTGTCGTTGACAAAATCTCAAATTTGCGGTAGAATATTGAGAAAATTCCCATGCAATTGACACGGGACAGCGAAGATCCGCGGAACGGCGGATGGAATTTCCCCGCATCCGGGCCGATTGTCCCGGCGGGGCAGGGCACTGGCGGCGGGACAATCAATCCCCCGCGACTGCACAAAAACCAGAGAGGTGCTATGCGTATGACAGCAGACGATCGCATGCAGATTTGGGCGGACTATGTGTTTGAAGACCGCATGGACCCGCGCGTTCGCCCGGAGATTGCGGACTCCTGGCGCAAATGTAAGGCCGCCGGACTCAACCCGACCGGCGGCGAAGGAAAAAAGGTGTATGAAAAGGTATACAACAGCATCCGCGCGGCCAACTGGCAGCTCCTGGACACGGCGATGCCCATCATGCAGGCTGTGTTCGAGATCGTGCGAAAGACGCATTATCTGCTCGTGCTGACGGACAGCGTCGGATACGTGCTGGAGACCATGGGCGACGACAACATCGCCACGAAGCAGACGGATCTTCGCTTCACCAAGGGCGCGCTGTGGAACAGCTACGCGGTCGGGACGAACGCGATCAGCATCGCGCTGGAGTATGACACGCCGATTCAGACGATCGGCGCGGACCATTACTGCCGGTCTCACCACGGCTGGACCTGCTCGGCCGCGCCGATCCACGGCCTGAACGGCGAGATCATCGGCTGCATTGATCTGTCGGGCGAGGCCTCGACCGCGCACGAGCACACGCTCGGCCTGATCCTCGCCGCGGCGTACGGGATCGAGGGACAATACAAGCTGAAAAACAACGCCGAGGTCATGCAGTCCGCGCTGGAGAGCGCGGCGGACAGCGTCATTCTGATCGGAGAAAATTACAGGGCCTTCTGGATGAACAGCGAGGCGAAGGACCTGCTGCGCCTCAGTCTGGACGACCTGCGGGAATACGACTTTCGCGCCCTGATTCCCGACGCGGACTGGAGCAAGGGGCTGTGGACCCGGGGCGAGCGGTTTTTTTCGGACGACACGCGGGTCATCCTGCAGAACGACACCCTGCGCTGCGGCGTGGAGATCAGCTATCTCGCGAGCTATGGCACCGCGGCGCTGCGCGTGACGCTGAAAAAACAGAAGCATCTGATTAACTCCGTCAACAAGCTCACGGGAAACCGCGCGAGCTATGTGTTTGAAGACATCTGCACGCAGGACGACGGCATGAAGAAGGTGCTGTTCCTGGCAAAAAAATTCGCAAGCTATGACGGAAACATCCTAATCGAGGGCGAAAGCGGCACCGGGAAGGAGCTTTTGGCGCAGGCGATTCACAACGCGGGAAGCCGCGCCAAGGGGCCGTTCGTCACGGTGAACTGCGCCTCCATCCCCCGCGACATGCTGGAGGCCGAGCTGTTTGGATATGAGCGCGGCGCCTTCGGCGGGCGATTTGAGGAGGGCGCGCCCGGCCACTTTGAGCTCGCGCGCAAGGGCACGCTGTTTCTGGACGAGGTCTCGGAGCTGCCGCTGGAGTTTCAGGCCAAGCTGCTGCGGATCGTGGAAACGCACTCCGTCACGCGCATCGGCGGCGCGCAGGAAATCGCGCTGGACATCCGCATCATCGCCTCCTCCAATCAGCCGCTGGAGCAGTTGGTGCAGGCCGGTTATTTCCGCAAGGACCTGTTCTATCGGCTGAACGTTCTGAAGCTGGAGATCCCGCCGCTGCGCAGCCGCATCCAGGACGTGGACTACTGCGCGGAAAAATTCGTCGCGCGCCTGAACGAATTTTACCCCGACCAGCGAAAAACGGTGGCGCCGGAGTTTTACGCCGGGCTTACCGCGTACAGCTGGCCGGGCAACGTGCGGGAGCTGCAAAACGGGATCGAGCGTGCGTTCTTCTCGGAGGACGGCAGCGTCCTGACACGGGAGAGCCTGCGGCTCGCCGTGGATCAGACTGTGGGAGACGACCGGCTGCCGCAGAAAAACAGCGGCGAGGCCGGCGCGCTGATGTCCGCTTTGATTACCAGCGGCGGTGATGTGGCAAAGGCGGCGGAGAGTTTGGAGATCAGCCGGGCCACGATGTATCGAAAAATGAAAAAGTATGGGATCAATGCGAAGGCGGTCAAGTAGCGCCCTGCGCGCGTGACTTTGCATCCGCGGCCCATGCATCCGCTCCGAGCCGAGCCCGCTTTCCGGGCTCGGCTCGGTTTGTTTGTCGCGCGGGGGTGGTTGTGTTTCTGCCCGGGTCTCGTTTCTTTCTCAAAAAACGTGATACCTCGCACGAGAAATGAGACAAAAATGAGAATTATTTTTCTTTTCTGCGATAAATTATTAACGATTTAGAGAAAGCGGCAAATTCGAACGCTTGAAAACTATAAAATTGTACAAAAATCAAAAATCATGTTCAAAAAGAGTTGAGAAAAAAATGAGAACATTCTATAATAAAAAACAAGGTGGTGGTGTAATGAAAAAATTTATCGTTGAGTTCGGACTTGGTACGGATTTTCATGGACAGGATGTGACCAAAGCCGCCTGCAAGGCGGCAAAAGACGCAATCTCCAGGAGCTGTTTGTGCGGCCTGGAGGATTATTTGCAGAACGGAAGCACAGAGAGCGACGTCGTCATCGAGGCGCGAATCGCCGTATCCCGCCCCGAAGACGTGGACTGCGTGCGCGTTGCGGAGGTATTCCCGGTCGGGCGGGTATCGGTCGTGCCGGTGGCGGGCGGACTCACCGTGGACGGGTTGTGCATCCCCGCGTTCGGAGACGCGGATCAGAGCATTGAGGCGGCTGTCGCGGCCGTCACGGTGTACATAAACAAGTGAGGAGGTTATCAGATGGAAATCAGCAATGAGCTCATGAAGGACATCTATCTGCAGATGCGGCGGATACGTGACTTCGAAGGAACGGCGGCCAAACTGTTCGCAGACGGGGAGGTTCCCGGCTTCGTGCACCTGTATATGGGTGAGGAGGCCATCGCGCCCGCCGTGTGCGCGTGCCTGCGAGATGACGACTTTATCACCAGCACGCACCGCGGACACGGTCACATCATCGCAAAGGGCGGGGACCTGAACCTGATGATGGCGGAACTGCTTGGCCGCGAAACCGGCTACTGCAAGGGAAAAGGCGGCTCCATGCACATCGCCGACCGCGACAAGGGCATCCTCGGCGCAAACGGCATCGTCGGCGCGGGCCACTGCATCTCCACCGGCGCGGGGTTGTCGATCAAGCTGCGCAAAACGGATCAGGTGTGCGTCTGCTTCTTCGGCGACGGCTCCACAAACCAGGGGACGTTCCACGAGGCGCTGAACATGGCCTCGATCTGGAAGCTGCCGATTATTTTCGTGTGCGAGAACAATCACTACGGCATCTCCATGAGTCAGGCGCGCCATCAGGCGATCAAGGACGTGTCGGACCGCGCCGCGGCCTACAACATGCCCGGTGTCTCCGTGGACGGCAACGATCCGCTGGCGGTTTATGAGGCGGCGTTCGAGGCTGTGGCCAGGGCGAGAGCCGGCAAGGGTCCGACGCTGATCGAGTGCAAGACCTACCGGCAGCACGGCCACTTCGAGGGCGACCCCGCAACCTACAAGCCAAAGGAGGAACAGGCGGCCTGGATGGAGAAGGACCCGCTTCCGCGCTTCGCCAAGTTCCTGGAGGACAACGGCGTGATGACGGCCAAAGAGATCGAAACGGTTGACGCGCAGGTCGCGCAGCAGATCAAGGACGCGATCGAATTTGCCAAGGCCCAGCCCATTCCCAGCCCGGAGAGCGCCGTGGTGGACGTCTATTCTGATATCGTTGAGGAGGTGCGCGTCAGATGAGTATCATGACATATGCAGAGGGCATCCGCGAGGGTATGAGCATACGGATGCGGGAGAACCCCAACGTTGTTTTGTTCGGCGAGGACGTCGGCGCGTTCGGCGGCTGCTTCGGCGTCAGCGCCGGAATGTTCGATGAGTTCGGGCCCGAGCGTGTGCGCGACACGCCAATCTCCGAGGGCGCGATCATCGGCTGCGCCGTCGGCGCGGCGGCGACGGGGCTTCGCCCCATCGCGGAGCTGATGTTCTGCGACTTCCTGACCGTCGGCATGGATCAGCTCGTGAACCAGGCCGCAAAGATGCGCTATATGTTCGGCGGCAAGATCAACATGCCCATGGTCGTGCGCATGCCGGCGGGCGCCGGCAGCGGCGCCGCGGCGCAGCACTCCCAGTCGCTGGAGGCGTGGTGCACACATATCCCCGGCCTGAAGGTGGTCTATCCCAGCACCGCGGAGGACGCGCTGGGCCTGATGCTTTCGGCCATCGACGACGACAACCCCGTGATCTTCTTCGAGGGCAAGCTCCTCTACGGCATGAAGAGCGAGGTCTCCAGCAAGGAGCCCATCCCACTGGGCAAGGGGAAGATCGTCCGCGAGGGCGGAGATGTCTCGATCATCACCTATGGCCGCCAGGTGTTCGACGCGGCGAAGGCCGCCGACCTGCTGGCAAAGGACGGGATCGAGGCCGAAATCATCGACCTTCGCAGCCTCTATCCGCTGGACAAGGCGCTGATCGAGCAGAGCATCGCAAAGACCCACAAGGCCATCGTGCTGACCGAGGAGGTCAAGCGCGGCGGCTACGGCGGCGAGATTTCCGCAACCATCGCCGAGGAGTTCTTCGATTCTCTGGACGCCCCGGTGGCGCGCATCGGCGCGCTCAACACCCCGGTGCCGTTCGCGCCGGTTCTGGAGCAATACTATATGCCCAACGAGATGGACGTGGTCGCGGCAGCGAAAAACATGTTCTGATCGCAATGGGCGCGTAAAGACTGAAGCAAAGCTGGGCTTCCGGAAAACAGATTCCGGAAGCCCGCACGGTAATGGAGGAAGGCGAATGGCATCCATCGGGATCATTGCGAATCCGGCGTCCGGCAAGGACATCCGCCGGCTGGTTTCCTACGCGACCACAATCGACAACAACGAGAAGATCAACATTTGCCAGCGGATCGTTCTGGCCGCGCAGAGCCTCGGCGTAAAGGAGGTCTTCTTTATGCCGGACACCTTTATGATCGGCTGCGCCGTGCTGGACAACCTGGAAAACGACGGCGTTTTGAAAGCGAGCATTTCCATGCTGGACTTTGAGATCGACGCCTCCATGCAGGATACGGTCACGGCGGCCGCGATGCTGGAGGAAAAGCGCGTCTCATGCGCGATCGTGCTGGGCGGAGACGGGACCTCCCGCGCCGCTGCCAAGCGTCTGCAGGAGGTCCCGATGCTTTCGGTCTCGACGGGGACGAACAACGTCTATCCCGTTCTGATGGAGGGGACGGTGGCCGGCGTCGCCGCGGCGGTCGTGGCGAGCATGGAGGACCCGCGCGCCTGCTGCATCCGGGACAAGCGGATCGAGGTCTACGTGAACGACACGCTGCGCGACATCGCGCTGGTAGACGCCGTCGTCTCGGACGATTTCTTCGCCGGCGCCCGCGCCATCTGGGACCCGGATCGAATCCAGCGGATCGTCGTGACCCGCTGCCATCCGGCGACCATCGGCTTTTCCGCCGTGGCCGGCGCGTACACGATCGTGCGGGACACGGATGAATACGGATATGCCCTTCGCTTCGGTCCGGGCGGAGCGCGCGTGATCGCATCCATCGCCGCGGGCGTTCTGACAGAAATGGAAATCGCCGAGGCGCAAAGGCTCCCGCTGGATGAGCCCTATACGTTTACCGCGGACCGCCGGTGCATGATCGCGCTTGACGGCGAGCGGGAGGTGCCCGTCGCAGCCGGAGAGACGGTCACGCTCCGCGTGCGGCGAAACGGTCCGTGGCGGGTGCTTCCGCGCAGGGCGATTGAGGAAGCGCAGCGCCGCGGGATGTTTCGGCGATCGTAGGAAGTCCGGAGCATTCGATCCGGCGGAAAACTGCAACAAGGAGGAAACTATGGCAAAAATCATCATTATGCCAAAGCTCGGTCTCACCATGACGGAGGGAACACTCAGCGCGTGGCTCAAAAAAGCGGGCGACGCCGTGGCTGAGGGCGAGCCGCTTTTTGAGGTCGAGACCGACAAGCTGACCAACACCATCGAGGCGTCCGCCTCCGGCGTGCTGCTGAAGATTCTGGTCGAGGAGGGCGCAACCGTCCCCTGCATGGAGCCGGTGGGGATCATCGGCGAGGCGGGCGAGGACATCAGCGGTCTGGTAACCGCGGCGCCCGCGGCGGGCGCCGCAGTGCCGGAAGCGCCCCCTGCCGCGGCGGCGGCCGCGCCGGCAGCGGCGGAAAAGAAGCCCGGCGGGCGGGTGCTGGCCTCCCCGGCCGCAAAGAAGCTCGCAAAGGAGCTGGGGATCGACATTGCGCTCGTGACCGGGACCGGCCCCAAGGGGCGGATCACGGAGGACGACGTTAAAAATTATGTCCCCGCGCCTGCCCCCACGTCGGTCCCTGAAGCGGCTGGGGTAAAGGTGTCGCCGTTGGCGGCGGCTGCGGCTGCGGACCTGGGGATCGACCTTGCGGCGGTGCCGGCGCATGGGCGGGTGCTGGCGCAGGACATTCTCGCCTATCTGGAGGGCACGCGCGAGAAGCGCGCGGACGCGCTCCCGGCGGAGGAGACCAAGCCCATGAGCGGCATGCGCAAGGCCATCGCGAAGAACATGCAGAACTCGCACATGACCTCGCCGACGGTGACGTTCAACCTGGGCATCGACATGACGGAGATGAAGCGGTACCGCGAGCAGCTGAAGGCGCAGGACGTCAAGGTAAGCTACACGGACCTGCTGGTGAAGTTTGTGGCGAAGGCGCTGACGGAGTTTCCGCTGCTGAACTGCTCGGTGGACGGGAACAACATCCTCTACAAGCACTATGTGAACATGGGCGTGGCCGTGGCGCTGGACAACGGGCTGGTCGTGCCGAACATCACGGACGCGGACAAGAAATCGCTCACGGAAATCTCCGCGGAGGTGAAGGAGCTGGCAGGGCTCGCGCGCGAGGGGAAGCTGCCGCCGGATAAGCTGCGCGGCGGCACGTTCACGATCACGAACCTGGGCATGTATGGGATCGAGAGCTTTTCGCCGATCATCAACCAGCCGGAGGTGGCGATTCTGGGCGTGAACACGATGGAGGACAAGGTCGTGGTGCGCAATGGCGAGATGGTGATCCGGCCGATCATGAATCTGAGCCTGACGGCCGACCACAGAGTGGTGGACGGATCGGTTGCGGCGCAGTTCCTGCAGCGGGTAAAGACCCTGATGGAGCATCCCGCGTTGATGCTGGCGTAAGGAGAGAACGACTATGGCAACTGAATTACTGATGCCGAAGCTCGGTCTGACGATGACCGAGGGGACGATCGACGAGTGGAAGAAGCAGGAGGGCGAGACGGTCGCGAAGGGCGACGTGCTGTACACGGTGGCGACGGATAAGCTGACGAACGACGTGGAGTCGGACGTGGACGGGGTGCTGCTGAAGATCCTCGTCCCCGCGGGCGAGACGGCGCCGTGCAAGGCGGTCGTGGGCTGGATCGGCGCGGCGGGCGAAGCCGTGCCGGAGACGGCGGCGGCAGCCGCGGCCCCGGCGGCAGCGGAAGCAGCGACGGCGGAGGCCGGGTCTGTGCTGGTGGTCGGCGGCGGGCCGGGCGGCTACGTGGCGGCCATCCGCGCGGCGCAGCTGGGCGCGAAGGTGACGCTGATCGAGAAGGACAAGGTGGGCGGCACGTGCCTGAACCGGGGCTGCATGCCGACGAAGGCGATGCTGCACGCCTCGGAGGTGTACGCGGCGGCAACGCAGAGCGCGGACATCGGGATCGTCGGCAACGACGTGCAGGTGGACTGGGAAAAGGTCCAGGGCTTCCGGGCGTCGGTTGTGGAAAAGCTGACGTCGGGCGTCCGGGCGCTCATCAAGGCGAACAAGGTCCGGCTGGCGGCGGGCGACGCGGTGTTTACCGGGCCCAAGACCGTCAGCGTCGGCGGCGAAAGCTACACGGCGGACAAGGTAATCATCGCGGCGGGGTCGTATCCGATCATTCCGGGGATTCCGGGCGTGAAGGAGAGCAAGGCGTGCATCGACTCGACGGCGTGCCTGGAGCTGGATCACATTCCGGAGAGTCTGGTGGTGATCGGCGGCGGCGTGATCGGGCTGGAGCTCGGGAGCGTGTATCTGCGGTACGGCACGAAGGTGACGGTGATCGAGATGATGCCGAAGCTGCTGCCGGGGATGGACGCGGAGCTGACGGCCATGCTGCAGGCGAAGCTGGAAGGCGAAGGGATGGAGATTCACACCGGGTCGCAGGTGCTGTCCGTCGCCGACACGGCCACGGGCGCGCAGGTGACGGTGAAGACCCCGGAGGGGGAGCAGACGTTCGCCGCGGAGAAGGTGCTGCTGAGCGTGGGACGCGGCCCCGCGACCGAAGGTCTGGGGTTGGAGAACGCCGGGATCGCGGTGGAGAACGGGTTCATCCAGACGAACGCGAAGCAGGAGACGAACGTGCCGGGCGTGTACGCGATTGGCGACTGCACGGGAAAGCTGATGCTGGCGCACGCGGCGATGGCGATGGGCGAGTGTGCAGCGGAGAACGCGCTGGGCGGCGAGAAGACGTTCGACCCGGAGCAGAGCCCGTCGTGCGCATACGTCGGGCCGGAGTTTGCCGGCGTGGGCTACACAGAGGAGCGCGCGCAGGAGCTGGGGCTGGACTACAAGGTGGGCCGGTTCCCGACGAGCGGGAACGGGCGGAGCCTGGTGGCGGGCCACACGGACGGGATGATTAAGATTCTGGCGGGGACGAAGTACGGCGAGATTCTGGGCGTGCACATTCTGGCGCCGAGCGCGACGGAGCTGATCGAGGAGGCGGCGCTGGCGATTCGGCTGGAGGCGACGCTGGAGGAGTTCACGGACACGATCCACTGCCACCCGACGGTGGCGGAGGCAGTACGCGAATGCGCCCTCGCCGTTGACAAAAAAGCCATCCATATCCCCAATCGAAAGTGAGGTGACCACACCATGTTGGAAGCGGCATTCATTTTCATCGCGGCCGGCGCCGATCCCGCCGTGCATCGCGGCACGGTGGAGACCCCCTCCGTGCGCCTGACATCCATCGGCGTGAGCAGCTATGAGCAGGGCGCGGCGGCGGCAAAGGAAATGGCCGAGGCAGGCTGCGGCGCAATCGAGCTGTGCGGCGGCTTCGGCGCGCGCGGCGTCGCCATGATCGAGCAGGCGGTCGCGGGCGCGGCGAAGATCGGCGTCGTCCGGTTCGACGCGCACCCCGGGCTGGATTACAAGAGCGGGGACGACATTTTCTGACGCGCGAAGGGCGCGGGGCGTTTGCGCGCCCGCGCCGCCGGGAACGCAAAAAATCGAACGCCGCCCCAGGACGTGCCGGTGCAAAGGCCAGATAAGCCCGCGCCTTTGTACCGGCCCGCATGGGACGGTTCCGGGAGGGGCACCACGCCCCTCCCGGAAATTTTTATGCCGCCGCGCCCACGGCGCGGGAGGGTCCGACGCGGGGATTCGCCGCAAGTCCGCAAAGATTTGCGGCGGGTCCCGATTTTTTTTGCGTCCCCCCTCTTGACAAACGCGCCGTGCGGTGGTTTACTATACATGTGAACAATCGTTCATATGTTCAAATGAAGGAGGGACCGGTATGGACGGACGAAACGGAGGCGCCCCGACGTGCGACTATCTCTTTGTGCACGAGGACGCGGTGGCGCAGGTGCTCTCGGCGCTGCCGGACGACGAGCAACTTTACGATCTGGCGGAGCTGTTTCGCATGTTCGGCGACACGACGCGCATCAAGATCCTCTATGTGCTCTTTGAAAAAGAGCTCTGCGTGTGCGACATTGCAAAGCTGCTGGGCATCAGCCAGTCCGCCGTGAGCCACCAGCTGCGCATCCTGAAGGACGCCAAGCTCGTGCGGTTCCGGCGCGACGGCAGGACCGTGTTCTACGCGCTGGACGACGATCACGTTCGCTCCGTGCTGGCGCTCGGCATGGAGCATATCTTGGAAAAGTAAAGGGGTCATCATCATGCAGAAAAAGTATGGCATCGAAGTCGATTGCGCCAATTGCGCCGCCGCCGTGGAGCGCAAGCTCGCGGAGCTGGACGGGCTCGAATCCGTCACCATCAGCTACATGGCGCAGAAAATGGTTGTGACCTACGCCGACGGCGTGGACGAGCGGACCATGCTCCGGGAGATGCGGAAGGTGGCCCGCAGGATCGAGCCGGACTTTGAGATCGAGGGCTAGCCGATGAAAAAGCGGCATAAGAAGGCGCTCGCGCGCATCGGCAGCGCCGCGCTGCTGCTCATCGTGCTGCATTTCCTGCCCGTGGAGGGCTGGCTGCGCTTCGCGCTGTATCTCGTCCCCTATCTCGTCGTGGGTTACGGCGTGCTGCGCAAGGCGGCGCTCGGCGTCGTGAACCGGCAGCCGTTCGACGAAAACCTGCTCATGGCAATCGCCACCGTCGGCGCGATGATCCTCGGCGAATACCCGGAGGGCGTCGCCGTTATGCTGTTTTATCAGATCGGCCAGCTGTTCGAGGATTACGCCGTCGGCAAAAGCCGGCGCAACATCTCCGACCTGATGGACATTCGCCCGGACTATGCCAATCTGGAGACGGCGGACGGCATCGCGCAGGTGGCGCCGGAAACCGTCGCCGTCGGCAGCACGATCGTCGTCAAGCCCGGCGAGCGCGTCCCTCTCGACGGCACGGTGCTGGAGGGCGTGTCCACGCTCAACATGGCCGCGCTCACGGGCGAGAGCGCGCCGCGCGACGTCGCGCCGGGCGACGCGATCATCAGCGGCAGCGTGAATCTCACGGGCGTGCTGCGCCTGCGCGCCGACAAGGCGTATGACGACTCCACCGTGGCGCGCATTCTGGAGCTGGTGGAAAACGCCTCGATGAAAAAGGCCCGGACGGAGCACTTCATCACGAAGTTTGCCCGCTGGTACACGCCCGCCGTGTGCATCGCGGCGCTCGCGCTCGCGATTCTGCCGCCGGTCGTGCGGCTCGGCATGGGCCTCCCCGCGAACTGGGGCGGCTGGGTCTACCGCGCGCTCACCTTCCTCGTCATCAGCTGCCCGTGCGCGATGGTCATCTCCATCCCGCTCAGCTTCTTCGGCGGCATTGGCGGCGCGTCCGCGCGCGGCATTCTCATCAAGGGCTCCAGCTACCTGGAGCTGCTGGCAAAGACCGACCGCGTCGTGTTCGACAAGACCGGCACCCTGACGCGCGGCAGCTTCGAGGTGACCGGCGTGTTCCCGGAGGCGGGCGTCACCGAGACAGAGCTGCTGCAGCTCGCGGCGGCGGCGGAGCGATATTCCGACCATCCCGTGAGCCGGAGCCTGCAGCAGGCGGCGGGGCCGCTGCCGGAGGCGATGACCGCCGCTGACGCGCAGGAGCTGTCCGGCCGCGGCGTCATCGCCGTGGTGGACGGCAAGCGCGTCGCCGCCGGCAATCTGGCGCTCATGCGGGAGCTGGGACTGGAGCCGCAGGGCGACAGCGCCGCCGGAACGCTCGTGCACGTCGCGCGCGAAGGCCAATATCTCGGCCGCATCGAAATCGCCGACCGCCCGAAGCCCGGCGCCGCCGGGGCCGTCGCAGCGCTGCGGCACTGTGGTGTCAGCAGAGTTGTTATGTTAACCGGAGACCGCGCGCAGGCCGCGGAGGCGGCGGCACGGGAGCTCGGCATCACGGAGGTTCGCAGCGAGCTGCTCCCGGCCGACAAGGTCGCCGAGCTGGATCGCCTGCTCGCCGAGGGCGAGAGCGGAAGGTCGCTCGCCTTCGTGGGCGACGGCATCAACGACGCGCCGGTGCTCGCGCGCGCCGATGTGGGCGTCGCGATGGGGGCCATCGGCTCGGACGCCGCCATCGAGGCCGCCGACGTCGTGCTCATGGACGACGACCCGGAGAAGCTCGCGCTCGCCATGCGCATCAGCCGCAAGACCATGCGCATCGTCTGGCAGAATATCGTCTTCGCGCTGGCCGTCAAGGCGGTTTGCCTGGCGCTGGGCGCGCTGGGAATCGCCGGCATGTGGATGGCGATCTTCGCGGACGTCGGCGTTATGGTGCTGTGTGTTTTGAACGCCACACGCGCGCTGGTTGTGAAAAATCTGTAATATATAAAAGTTTATCAGCCGCACCCGTCCTTTGCGCGCGATGTTGCGCACGCAAAGGACGGGTGTATTCGATTATTAAACTTCTTAATTTTCCTTTTGGGGTTGATTCTTCCTCCCTGCCTGTATTATAATTTATGTATGCCGCGGCAAAAAAAAAGATCGGCGGCGGCAAAAGATAGAAAAACTGGTTGGCGGATTATGGGAGGAACGGTATGAAACGACGGTCTCTTGCGTTTTTTCTGGCGGTTTTACTGCTGTGCGCGCTGCTGCCCGCAACAGGGGCGAAGGCGGCGAACGGCGAAAAGCTCATTGCTTTCACCTTTGACGACGGCCCCTCGCAGTATACGACCCAGCTGCTGGACGGGCTCGCCGCGCGCGGCGCAAAGGTCACCTTCTTCATGCAGGGCGTCAACGCCTCGGCCTACCCGTCCGTCGTCCGGCGCGCATGGCTGGAGGGGCATCAGATCTGCAGCCATACATACAACCACCCGAATCTGACCTCGCTCAGCAGCGCGGGCGTGCGCGACCAGCTCACCAGGACCGACAGCATTCTTGACAATGCGCTCGGCTTTGACGCTGTGTACATGCTCCGCCCGCCCTACGGCTCGTATAACCAGTCGGTGCTGAACATCGCGGGCGTGCCGTGCTTCTACTGGTCGGTGGACACCCGCGACTGGGAGAGCCGCAACACGGAAAAGGTCTATCAGCAGATCATGCGCAACGCGCGCGACGGCGCGGTCGTGCTGATGCACGACATCCACGCGACGACCATTCCCGCGGCGCTGCGCGCAATTGACTCGCTGAAAGCGCAGGGATACCAGTTCGTAACCGTGAGCGAGCTGTTTTACCGCCGCGGCATCACGCTGCAGAACGCGACCATGTATTACAGCGCCTATCCCGGCTCGACCGCGGACGCGGTGGCAAACCCCGTGATCCGCGCCGAGAGCGGCGCCGCCGGCAATCTGGTCACCATCACGGGCGACAGCCGCGGCGCGGTGTATTACACCACGAACGGCGAGACGCCCACGCCCGCGAACAGCACGCGCTATACCGGGCCCTTCACGCTCTCGACCGCTTGCACCGTCAAGGCCGTGAGCGTCATCTCCTGGAACAGCGTCCGCTCCGACACTGTGGCGCAGGAGATCCGCTACTTCCCGGCCGCGGCGCCGGTGCTCACGCTCGCGGGCGGACAGCTCACCATGACAAGCGCGACGCCGAACGCGACCATACGCTACACGACGGACGAGAGCGACCCCACCGCGCAGAGCCCCGTCTACACCGCGCCAATCGCCGCCGTGCCCGGCACGACCTACCGCGCGCGGGCCTTTGCCCCCGGCTTTGACGCAAGCGTCGTACAGACGCTGACCTATACGGCAAACGGAAACGTGATGCGCGACGTGACCGTTTCCAACTGGCACTACGCCGCGTTTGACCGCGCCGTATCAGAGGGGATCATCAACGGCGTTGCCCCGGGCATCATGGCGCCGGACACCGCGCTCAACCGCGCCATGCTCGTGACGATGCTCTACCGCATGGCCCTTCCTTCCGGCAGCGCGGCGGCAGAGTCCTTCACGGACACCGATCCGGGCAGCTATTACTATCCCGCGCTGTGCTGGGCCGTCTCGCAGGATATCGTGCGCGGCTATCCGGACGGCAGCTTCAGGCCGGACGCTCCCATCACGCGCGAGGAGCTCTGCGCCATGCTGACGCGCTATCTGCGCGCGGGCGGCCACACGCTTGACACGACGGGCACGCCGCTCGCCGCGTTCCGGGACGGCGACACCGTCTCTGACTGGGCGCGCGAGGATGTCGCGGCCATGTGCGCGCTCGGCGTCGTGCGGGGCTACACCGATCAGACGATCCGCTCGCACGGCGGCGCGACGCGCGCCGAGGCCATCACGATGCTGTTGCGCACCGAGGATCTGCCCGCACCGCAGCCGGCGGCAACGCCGTCCGCCGTCGCGGCGGAGGCGCCGGCGGCAGACGCGGAGGCGGAAGCGCCGGCGGCGGACGACGCGCCAATCGAGCCCGGGGAGGAGACGAGCGCGGAAGCGGCGGAGACAGAGCCGGTCTCCCCCGCTCCGGAGGCATAAAACGCGCCGCGCGGTTGACATTGCGCGCAATTGGGTATTATAATCCTCTCAGAATCTGAAAAGGAGTGTTTTTCATGGACAAAAAGGTTTCCGCGCTGCTCAACGAGCAGATCAACAAGGAGCTCTATTCCGCATATCTGTATCTGGACATGGCGAACTTTTATGCCTCCAGAGGGCTGGATGGTTTCTCCAACTGGTTTGAGATTCAGGCCAAGGAGGAGCAGGATCACGCCATGCTGATGTATGCGTTCCTGCACAACAACGACGAGACCGTCACGCTGGAGGCCATCGCCAAGCCGGACAAGACCTATTCCGCGCTCTCCGAGCCGCTTGCGGCCGCGCTGGAGCATGAGAAATATGTCACGTCGCTCATCCACACGATCTACGGCGCGGCAAAGGCGGCGGACGATTTCCGCACGATGCAGTTTCTCGACTGGTTTGTGAAGGAGCAGGGCGAGGAGGAGAAGAACGCCTCCGATCTCATCACGAAGATGGATCTGTTCGGCAGCGACGCCAGGGGTCTGTATATGCTCAACAGCGAGCTGGCCGCCCGCGTCTACAGCGCGCCGTCGCTCCAGCTTTAAGTCCGGCGAGTCGCTTTTTTCGACGGAATGAACGGGATTTTGCCCCCGAAGCCTTGCTTCGGGGGCAAAACAGTTTGCCTTTCCTTCGCGGCGCGCCGCGAAACACTGCCGGGGGCTTTTGACAGGCGGCTGTCACATGATGTGCTCCTCGGCGCAGTTGTCCTCCACGCGGACGCCCATCTTCTTGTGGGACGCGACCGGGAACTTCGCAACGCTCATCGCGTCAAACTTCTCGCACAGGCGCATCTCCGGCTCCAGCCGGAGGTCGTCCACGTCCTTTTTGAGCCGCTTTTTCTTGGACATCATCATCCCTCCCGCGTTTAGGATGCCCGACCGCAGCGGCAGAGATACCCTTGTATTCCCACGGCGGCTGTGATACAGTGGTGACGTGGATTTTTTGATTTTGAAAATCGGAGGCGCGCTATGTCGGTCACACTCTATCTCGCAATCCCCTGTTATAACGAAGAGGCCGTCCTGCCGGAGACGGCGCGCCGGCTGCGTGAAAAATTTGCCGAGCTGCGCGCCGACGGGCGCATCACGGACGCGAGCCGCATCTGCTTCATCGACGACGGCTCCAGGGACCGGACGTGGGAGCTGATCGCCGCGCTGCACGACGCCGACCGCGTCTTTTCCGGCATCAAGCTCACGCGCAACCGCGGGCACCAGAACGCGCTGCTCTGCGGGCTGATGACGCTGCGCGACCGCGCCGACTGCGTGATCTCCATGGACGCCGATCTGCAGGACGACATCAACGCCATCGGCGAGATGCTCGACCGGTTCGCAGAGGGCTGCGATGTGGTGTACGGCGTGCGCTCCAGGCGCGAGACGGACACCGCCTTCAAGCGCCGGTCCGCCGAGCGGTTTTACCGCGTGCTGCGCGCGCTGGGCGCGGACGTGGTGTTCAACCACGCGGACTACCGTCTCATGAGCCGCCGCGCGCTCGACGCGCTCTCCGAATACGGAGAGGTGAATCTCTTCCTGCGCGGGCTCGTCCCGCTCGTGGGCTACAAAAGCGGCGTGGTCTACTACGCGCGCGGCGAGCGCTTCGCCGGGGAGAGCAAATATCCGCTCAAGAAGATGCTGTCGTTCGCGTGGGAGGGCGTCACCTCCCTCTCGGTGCAGCCGCTCCGGTGCATCACGCGCCTTGGCGTTTTGATGTTTTTTGTCAGCATCGTGATGCTGATCTGGTTTCTCATCCGCCATGTCACGGGCCATACCGTGACCGGCTGGTCGAGTCTCGCCGTGTCCATCTGGGCAATCGGCGGGCTGCAGCTGCTGGCGCTCGGCGTCGTGGGCGAGTATGTGGGCAAAATCTACCTGGAGGCCAAGGGCCGCCCGCGCTACCGCGTGGAGACGCTGCTGGATGACCGGGAGGACGTGGGCGCGTGAAAAAGCTGTTTGACGAAAAGCTCCTGCGGTTCCTGCTGGTGGGCGTGGTCAACACGCTCGTCGGCACGGCGATCATGTTTGGACTGTACAATCTCGCGCACTGCTCGTATTGGGTGTCCTCGGCGGCAAACTATCTTCTGACGAGTATTTTGAGCTTTTTTCTCAACAAATATTTCACGTTCCGAAACCGGGCGCGCAGCGCCGCGCAGGTCTGGCGCTTCGCGCTGAACATCGCGGTGTGCTACGGCCTCGCCTACGGCATCGCAAAGCCCCTGTGCCTGCGCCTGCTCGCGAACGCGACCGTCACGGTGCGGGACAATGTCTCCATGCTGGTGGGGATGTGCCTGTTCACGGGGCTGAACTATCTCGGCCAGCGGCTGTTCGCGTTTCGGCAGGATACGGATTAAAAGGTGCTCGGCGGAAGGTTTCCCTTCCGCCGAGCTTTTTTTAGAATTGCTCCGGGTAGACGCCCTGGTCGCGCAGCGCCTTCAGCGCCGCGACGACCTCCGGCAGGTCCTCCGGATAGGTGACGCCGTGCCATGCGTCGTCCGTGTGCAGGACGCGGACCTCCGCCGTGCCCTCCTCCAGCTGCGTGTTCACGACCGACGGCGCAAAGTATTCGCATTTGAGCGGATTGACCGGCAAATGTTCCGCCAGAAAGGCGGGAAAGCGCCGCTCCAGCTCGCGCAGGTACAGCGGCGAGAAGCCCCAGAAGTTCATGGACACGACCGTGTCCCCCGGCAGATCGACAAAATGCTCGCCGTCCTCGGTATACGCCGCGTCCGCGCCGCGCCGGACGATCCTGGTGCGCTCGGTGATGCGCACGAGGCGGCCGTTTTCCTCCGCGCAGACGCCGCGGGCAACGCTGCCGTTCGCCGTGACGGTGTTGCGCAGGCGAAACCCAACCATGGCATACTCGCGCTCCGGCCGCTCGACGCTGAGAAAATCATACAGCACGCGAAACGCCTCCACGCCGTAATAATCATCCGCGTTGATGACGGCAAACGGGCCGTCGATCTCGTCCTTCGCGCAGAGCACGGCGTGCGCGGTGCCCCAGGGCTTTTCCCGCCCCGCGGGGACCGAAAACCCCGCCGGGAGCGCGTCCAGCCGCTGCGGCGCGTAGCGCACGTCAAACCGCGCGGGCACGGACGGACCGAGCGCCTCGGCAAACGCGGCGGCGTTTTCGGGCTTGACGATGAACACCACCTTGCGAAAGCCCGCGCGGTAAGCGTCATACAGCGAATAGTGCAGAATGAAATGGCCGGCGTCGTCCACGGGCGTGGTCTGCTTCGGGCCGCCGAAGCGGCTGCCCATTCCGGCGGCCATGATAACAAGACAGGGCTGATTCATGTGATCCATGTCCTCCCAAATAACGATTTTTTCAACTGATCCTGTGTTTTTTTATTATAAATCCCGCCGGACCCTTTGTCAATTTGCAGCAGATGTCACGCTTTTTTGCGCCGCACGATTGACCGTGCCGCGCGAAGCTGATAAAATAAAGGACATCCAGGAGCAAACGAAGGAGAGACCACGGACCATGAGCCAGACTTTTCTCGGAATTTTTCTCATCATTCTCGGTGTGATCGGCATCATCGTCGGTGCAGTCACCGGGCATTTGACGAACTCGGCGCTGGACTTCATCATCCACCTGCTGCCGGTCGTGCTCGGCGCCGTCATGATCGCCGTGGATCGCGCCGGCGGCAAGAAAAAATAAACCGCAGCGGCGGCGCAATGCGCCGCCGCTGCGGCTGGCGAAAAACGAGTTTTCGCCAGGAGGGGCTTGCGCTGCATTCCTTGCCCTCGTTCGCCACGTCGCGGCAAGCTCTGTATCGTTCGCTTCCCCGGCAAGCGGGAAAGCGGATATGGAGCCGGCGCGCGTAAGCGGCGCTGCGGAATGGAGCGCGCCCGCACCAACGCATCCCCGAGACGAAGCCCAGCGAAGCGGGTTCGGCTCGGTAAGGAAGAACGGGGGCGCGGATGCGGAGCCGGCGCGCGTAAGCGCGGCTGCGGAGCGGAGCAAGCCCGTTCTGACGCCGGCGCGAACTCTGCGAGGCTTTTTTGACAACCAAACCGCCGGACGCGCTTGCGTCCGGCGGGCCTTTCAGGTGTACCGGTGTTTGGCGGCGGGGTCGGATTCCGGCTGATATCGGATCTCAAAGTGATTTTTCCGAAATTCCAGCAGCCCCTCCCTGCGCATTTTCCCGAGCTCCTTGGAGACCGCGCTACGCTCCAGATTCAGATAATCGGCAAGCTGCTGGCGGTCAAAGGGAATGTCAAACGTTCTGCTGTTTTTTTGCAGAGATATCGTGTTCAGGTAGGCCATCAGCCTGCCGCGGGCGCTCTTCGGCGCGGTGTGAAAGCTCCGCCCGGTGAGCGCCAGATTTTTTTGCGCGGAGATGGTCAGTAGGTTAAAGACGAATCGATGCAGCCAGGGATACCGCGCCGCATCCATCCGGCAGAGGCCGTCGATGCGGAGAAACAGCAGGCGGCAGCTCTCGTTGGTGCACACGTCCACCAGCATGGTCTCGCCGGGAAGGAACGCATAGGTCTCCGCGAAGACCTCCCCCGCGCCCACATAGCTCAGGATCGTGCGGTTGCCCCAGAGATCGTTCGTCTCTATGGTCACGCTGCCGTCCAGAATTACCCCCATCCGGTCGGTCGTGCTTCCGGCGTGGAGGATCACGGCGCCTTTCGGGACTCGCTTTTTCTCCCCATGCAGAACATCCAGCGCCTCGGAAATTTCCGCATCTGTCATCATGCGGAAAATGGCCGCCCGGCGCACGGCTTGCGTGTCGATCATCGTGTCTCCTCCCCCTTCTGTTTTTTTCGAAAGCGTGGTTCAAACAACGGAAATGGCAGTGTCATCATACTATAATGCACGCAGAAAGACAAGGAGCGTTTTTTCCATGAAACGAAGAATTATCAAAATCGACGAAGACAAATGCAACGGCTGCGGGCTGTGCGCCAGCGCCTGTCACGAGGGCGCGATTGAGGTTGTGGACGGCAAGGCAAAGCTGGTCCGGGAGCATTTCTGCGACGGTCTGGGCGACTGTCTGCCGAGTTGCCCCATGGGCGCAATCCACTTTGAGGAGCGCGAGGCCCCGGCCTATGACGAGGCCGCGGTGAAGGCGGCGCAAAAGGCAAAGGCGGCGGTTCCGGCGGGCCAAAACGGCCCGGCCGGGCAGGCGGCGCGGCGCGCGGCGCCCGCCGGCGGCTGCCCCGGCTCCGCCCTGCGGCAGATTCGAAGCGACCACGGCGCGGGGGACGCGGCGCCCGCCGCCGCTCCGGCGGTTTCCCGACTCGGCCAGTGGCCGTGCCAGATCAAGCTGGTGCCGTCCTCCGCGCCGTTCTTTGACGGGGCCAGACTCCTCATCGCGGCGGACTGCACCGCCTATGCGTACGCAAATTTCCACGAGGCGTTCATGCGCGGGAAGGTCACGCTTATCGGCTGTCCGAAGCTGGATGGCGTGGACTACACCGAAAAGCTCGCCGAAATCATACAGAACAATGACATCCGGAGCGTCACCATCCTCCGCATGGAGGTCCCTTGCTGCGGCGGACTCCAGCGGGCGGCAGAGGCCGCGTTGAAGGCCAGCGGAAAGTTCATCCCCTGGCAGGTGGTCACGATCTCTGTGGACGGGACGATCCTGGAATGAGCATTGGAGCAGTCGTACAGGGAAGAAACGAATCGGTGCATCATGCAGAAAGGGTGTGTAACCATGAGAGCAATTGTAGATCAGGACCTTTGCGTTGGCTGTGGCACATGCGTCGCCACCGCGCCCACCGTTTTTGAAATGAACGACGACGGCAAGGCGGTCGCCGTCGCGGACACCACCGCGGAAAACCGCGAGGATGTGCAGGCCGCCATCGCCAACTGTCCCGTGGAAGCAATCCGGGAGGAATGAGCATATGAAACCGAAAATGTTTTGCTATCAGTGTCAGGAAACGGCGGGCTGCACCGGCTGCACCCAGATTGGCGTCTGCGGCAAGACGCCGGAGGTCGCCGCGATGCAGGATCTGCTGATCCACGTGACAAAGGGCCTGTCCGCCGTGACAACGCAGCTGCGCGCGGAGGGGACGCCGATTCCGGCGGATGTGAACCACCTCATCACCGTGAATCTCTTTGCAACCATCACCAACACAAACTTTGACCGGGACGCCATTGTTGCGCGCATCCGCGAAACGCTCGCCGTCAAGGCGCCGCTGCTGACGCAGGTTAAAAACGCGGCGTCGCTGCCCGACGCCGCGTTCTGGGCGGCGGACGATATGGCCGCGCTGGAGGCGCGCGCCGCGCAGGTGGGCGTGCTCGCCACGGAAGACGAGGACATCCGCAGCCTCAGAGAGCTCATCACCTACGGGCTCAAGGGCCTGTCGGCCTACTCCAAGCACGCCAACGCGCTTTTGCAGGACGATCCGGAGCTGGATGCGTTCCTCCAGTCCACCCTCGCCAAAACGCTGGACGACGCGCTCACCGTGGAGGATCTCGTCGCCCTCACGCTGGAGACCGGAAAGCACGGCGTGGACAGCATGGCGCTGCTGGACAAGGCCAACACGGAGGCGTACGGGAATCCGGAGATCACGCGGGTGAAGATCGGCGTGAGCAAGAATCCCGGCATCCTGGTATCCGGGCACGATCTGCGCGACCTGGAGATGCTGCTGGAGCAGACGCAGGGCACGGGCGTGGACGTGTACACGCACTCCGAAATGCTCCCGGCGCACTACTATCCCGCGTTCCGGAAGTATCCGAATTTCATCGGCAACTACGGAAACGCCTGGTGGAAGCAAAAGGAGGAGTTCGAGGCGTTCCACGGTCCGATCCTCATGACCACCAACTGCATCGTGCCGCCAAAGCCCAGCTATCAGGACCGCATCTTCACCACCGGCGCGGTGGGGTATCCCGGCTGCAGGCACATCGACGCCGCATACGGCGAGAAGAAGGATTTCTCCGAGATTATCGAGCTCGCCAAACACTGCGCGCCCCCCGAAGAGCTGGAGCAGGGCGAGATCGTGGGCGGCTTTGCGCACGCGCAGGTGCTGGCGCTGGCCGATCAGATCGTCGAGGCGGTAAAGTCTGGCGCAATCAAAAAATTCGTCGTCATGGCCGGCTGCGACGGGCGGCACCGGACCAGAAGCTATTATGCCGACTTTGCAAAGGCGCTGCCGAAGGACACCGTGATCCTCACGGCGGGCTGCGCAAAGTATAAGTACAACAAGCTGGATCTGGGAGACATCGGCGGCATCCCCCGCGTGCTGGACGCCGGGCAGTGCAACGACTCCTACTCCCTGGCCGTCATCGCCATGAAGCTCCAGGAGATCTTCGGCCTGGATGATATCAACGATCTGCCCATCGTGTTCAACATCGCGTGGTACGAGCAGAAGGCCGTCATCGTGCTGCTGGCGCTGCTGTATCTGGGCGTGAAAAACATCCATCTCGGGCCGACGCTGCCGGCGTTCCTCTCGCCAAACGTGACGAAGGTGCTGGTGGAAAACTTCGGCATCGCCGGAATCGGAACGGTCGAGGACGACATCAAGCTGTTCTTCGGCAACGAGTAACAACGCAGACCACACAAAAGCAAACTTCGCCCGCCGGGAACTTTTCCGGCGGGCGAACGACGCTGTCGAAAACAGGTTTTCGACAGAGGGGATCGCGCTTCATTCCTCACGCTCGTTTGCGAATGCGATTCGCAATAGGAGCGTGGGGAATGAAGCGAACGGAATTTTGCCGCGCCGCGCATGTCGCCGCGGCAAAATGAATTTGATTTTCTTTCGCGGCGCGGCCGCCGCGAAACTCTGCCGAGCGCTTTTGGGCAGAAGCTTCGCCCGCCGGGAACTTTTCCGGCGGGCGAACGTATTGTTTATTGGTTTTATTGGTTTTATTGATTTTATACAGGGGTGCTCCATTTGATGACTTCGGGCGGATTCGTCTCGGCGGCGGCCCAGTCCACGACCTTCTGCACGCCGTCCCACGTCGCGGGCTCGCCCTTGCCGGTCTCGGCCATCCGCAGCGTCGCCTGCTCCGCCTCGGTCAGCTCGCCCTTGGCGCGCAGCCGCGCGGCGATTTCCCTGCACTTGGCCTTCATGACAAGGCGCAGCGGCAGCGGCAGCCCGTCCATATCAAACCGGCCCTGCAGCGTGAAAACCTCCACCCCGCCGAGCAGCCCGTTCTTCTCGCGGCATACCGCCTCGGACTTCGGGTTCGGTCCGCCCATGCCGACCTGCACGACGGCCTTGACGACATAGTCCTTGCGGACCTTCGCCAGACCCACGACCTTGCCGCCGAGCAGCCATCCGACATAGATGACCTCCATCCCCTTCGGCAGGGCGTTTTTCTTCGCGTCAACGGCGGGAATGTGCAGCATGCGGGACATTTCTTCCGCATACTTTTTGCACGAGCCGGTCGTGGAACTGTAAATGATCGCAGAAATCATTGGGTTGACTCCTTTCCTTTTTCTATGGCTTTGCCATATTTCCTCACGCTGTTATCATAGCCCGAATGGGCTGTATTGTCAATCCATATTTGTGAATTTTGCGACACTGTGACGGTTTTGGCCGGGGTTTTTCCGCCGGGGTTTCCCTCTTGCGCGGCAGGGATGGAGGCGGTATAATACGGAGGAAGCACAGACTTAAAAAATCTGCCGTTTTTGAAAGGCGGTCATCAAATTATGAATGAATATCCGGAATTTAACGGCTGGCAGGCCGTGCGTTCACTCGGCACCGGGCACTGCGGCGAATCGTTCGAGATCACGCGCGACGACGGCTTCGGGCTCGCCGAACGCGGCGCGCTGAAGATCGTAGAGATCAGCGCGGAATCGGACCCGGAGGCGGCGCAGCAGCAGCACGACCGGCTGGAGGCCATGGCCCGGTCGATCCGCGCGCTTGACGCGCTGGGCGAGCACAAAAACATCCTCCCCTGGCGCGACCACGCCATCCGCCGGTTCTCGGACGGCAGCGGCTGGCAGGTTTGCCTGCGTACCGATCTCGCCGTGCCGCTGGAGCGTTATCTGCGCACGCATACCTATGGCGAATCTACCGTCGCCGGCATGGGCGCGGGCATCTGCGACGCGCTGGCGCTCTGCCATGAGCGCGGCATCGTTCACGGCGACATCAAGCCGCAGAATCTCTTTGTGAGCGGCAGCAATTTCGAGGGCGCGCTGGAGCTGCGCCTCGGCGATTTCGGCATGGCCGCCATCGTGCCGGACGCGGCGGGCGATTTTGCCGCGCCGGAGGTGCTCTGCGGCGAGGCGCCCGGCGCGGAGACCGATCTCTATTCGCTGGGCATGGTGCTCTACTGGATGCTCAACGACCGGCGCGTTCCGTTCGTCCCGCTTCCGCCCGAGGGCGTGAGCGGCTCCGATCTGGCGATCGCGCGGGACATGCGCCTGCGCGGCGACCCGATCCCGGCCCCGCTGCACGGCAGCAGCGCGCTGCAGGCCGTCGTCCTGCGCGCCATTGCCGATCAGCCGGCGGACCGATTCCAGTCGGCGGAGGAATTCCGCGCGGCGCTGCTGGGCGCCGTGCGTCAAAGACAGCCGGAGGCCGCGCCGGCGGGCGCGGCGACGGCAGCCGCCGGCGTGTCGGCGGCGCAGCAGCAGGCGGAGGCGCGCGCCGCGCGTCAGTCCCGCGCCGCTGTGGAGGAGCCGGCGGCGCCGCCCAAGCGCAAGGCAAAACGCGCGGCCGGCATCATCGGCGGCGTCGTGTTCGCCGCGCTCGTCATCCTCATCCTCGCGATGGCGTTCGGCGGCGGCAGCAGCAAAAAAGAGCCCGGAACGCTCACGCTGAGCACAGAGGAGGCGAAGCTCGCCCCGAAGGAGACGCTCCAGCTCACGGCCGAGCTGCGCGACAGCGACGGCAAGCGTGTCTCCGATCCGGAGATCACCTGGGACAGCAGCGCCGCGCGCGTCGCCACCGTGGACAGCGACGGACTCGTGACCGCCGTGGAGGAGGGCACCGCCAAGATCACCGCCGAGGTCAAGACGGACGACGGCGACCTCTCGGCCAGCTGCACCGTGACCGTCACAAAGGACGAGATCGAGATCACCGGCATCACGCTGTCTCAGACGAGCGCCGAGCTGAAGGTCGGCGAAACGCTCAGGCTCACGCCGCAGCTCACCCCGTCCGACGCGCCGACCGACCAGATCAGCTGGACCAGCAGCTATCCGAGCATCGCCTCGGTAAAGGACGGCGTCGTGACCGCCGTCGCGCCGGGATCGACGACCATCACCGCCCAGGCGAACGGTCACACGGCGAAGTGCACCGTCACGGTGAGCGCCGCCGCGGAGATCCGAAAGGTCTCCTGCACCTCCGGCGCGGTCAACATGACCACCGCCGGCGAGACGGTCACCGTCACCTTCACCGTGAACGGCACCGGGCTGGAGACGCTTGCCTCCTCGGCAAAGGTCTACGCCGTTGACGGCAGCATCGCGCAGGTCGGCACGCTCCAGCGCACGGCCGGCGGCGAGACGGATACCTATTCCGCCACCGTCACGGCGCTGCGCGAGGGACTGACGACCGTCGCGTTCGAGATTCGGGACGCAAACGGCGTGACGCACTCGACCACCTGCCAGGTCTCGATCGTCTTCCCCGTTGTGGAGACGCCCGAGCAGCCGGACACGCCAGCAGACCCCAACGCCAACACGGAAACAGCGGTCGGATAAAAACTCCATCCGGCGGAAGCGCACGCTTCCGCCGGATGGGTTTTGTCTTTTGTTTATCGCGTGACCGCCTTGCAGTCTACGATCTTTGCAATGATGCCATGGCGCCCCGCGAGCTCGTTCACCTTTCGCATCACGCGCTCGCGATTTCCGTTTATGATTTTCGCGGCGAGCTTTTCCTTCTGGCCGCGGGTCATGGTTTTCAGCACGCCCTTGACGACGCGCGTCGTCGCCTCCGGCGTCTTGCAGGCCATTTTCAGCACGGGGTTTAAATCGCCGTTCTGACTCATAGTCTCAAAAATCAGCGGGAGCTGCTCGTCCAGCTGGTCGGAATAGTCAATGTCATCCACAAGAAAGGTCAGTTCGATCATGGTTTTTCCTCCTGTAGCAAGCGTTTGCGTTTGAATCAGGTGCCAGTATAGCAGATTCTTTCTGCAATTTCCACCCCATTTTGCGCGCAAGTATGATAAAATAGAGGCATCTGCTCCCCAAGGAGGTCCCGCCATGAGACTGCGGATCACGGCGCTCTGGCTTGCGCTGGCGCTGCTGCTGACCGGCTGCGGCAGCCTGAATATCACAAGCGCGCCCGCCCCCACCATCGTTGGCAGCGACGGCGAGGGCGCGGCCGTGCTGCGCGACAGCATGCCCAACTGCACCGCAAATCCGGAGCTGGCGCAGCAGCTGCGCGCCGCCATCGAGGCGCAGCAGGACACGACCGTGCAGGGCTGGGCGGCGGAGACGATCACCGCCTGCCTGGACGAGCTGCTGGAGGCGCCGGAGCTGTTCTGGTGCACGGGCTACAATCTCACCGCCGTGACCGGGCTGCGCACCCGGGCGGACATCACCTTCCACTGGCTTTACGACGACGGACGCGCGCGCTACGACGCGATGTGCGCCGCGGCGGACGCCGTGCTCGCCGACGCGCCCGCGGGCGACTATGAGACAGCGCTCTATCTCTACGACTGGCTGGAGGACACCGTGACCTACGCGGCGTCCGAGGGCTATGACCAGACCGCCTACGCCGCCATCTGCGAGGGCAGGGCCGTCTGCGGCGGCATTGCCGACGCTTATACCTTCCTGCTGCGGCGCGCCGGGCTGCAGGCCTGCACCGTCACAGGCACCGCCGCGCAGGACGGCAGGACCGAATCCCACGCCTGGAACTACGCGGTGCTGGACGGCGCGGTGTATGGCTTTGATCTCACATGGGACAATTCCGATCGGTTTGACGCCGCCGGGCGGGAATATCGGATGCACGAGTGGTTTGCCGTGACGGCCGCCGATCTTGCCGGCACGCACACATCCGACGACGCGCGCGGTGAGATCAGCGCCGTCGCAAACGCCGACAATTACTACATCCGCGAGGGATACCTGCTCACGGACGACAGCATGGACTCCGTCCTCTCCATCTGGCGGCCGCAGGCAGAGACGGGCGGCAATACGCTCACCTTTCGCTGCGCGGACGACGCGGTCTATCAGGCGGTGTGCTTCCGGCTGTTCGAGCTCGGCGAGGCGGCCGGGCTGCTGCGGCGGCTGGGCCTCGCCGGGTCGGACGCCTTCACCGTGACATATACCATGCAGGACGCGCTCTGCACCGTGACGGTCTACCTCTCCCCCGCCGCGTAAAATCGGTCTCGTTTATCGTACATTTTGACGGATATTATGGAAGCATTTTTTAGCATTTCGTTAAATCGCACAATATATGCCATCAAAATTCCTGCAATTCGTCGATTGACAGTGTCCCGGTCGGGCGCTATAATAAAGACAGAAAAAGCGGAATCAGCAGCCCGCTGGGCGCTGTTTTAATCATAGAAGGCCAAGCCGATCACAGGAGGTGGGTCCAATGTTCGACGTAGACCGGCAACAGGCAGGGCCTGCATCGCCGGAGTTGGTCTGAGGGGTGTGGAATCTTTTCTTTCCCTGTAACCAAACGTGACGGAAGGCAAGCCACAGATGGGAGGTTTCGGTGATGGAACCGAAGACCGAAGGATAGTCCCTTGTTCCGAGTTGGAGCAAGGGGCTATCTGTTTTCTGCGGCGTCTGCAGACCCGCCGGCCGCTCCGCGCATTCGGCAGGGCCGGCCGCACAAACGAACAGACGAACAGGCCCGCGCACGGCAATCCATCCGTGCGCGAGCTTTTCATAATGTTATGTAAACTTATTTCGTCAGTTCATAGCTCATGTCCAACAGCGTGCGGATCTCCTCGTCCGGCACCGTTCCGTCGAGCAGGACGGTGATCCAGTGCTCCTTATTCATGTGATACGCCGGAAGAAAGCCCGGCTGCGTGTTGAGCGAGGCCGCCAGCGCGGGGTCGCATTTGACGTTGAGAATGTCGATGATCTCCTCCCCCGGAAGGCCCAGCCTGGCGCGCGAAATGTCGATCACCGCGGCGTACCACTTTCGATTCTGCGCGTGACGCAGGATGGCATAGCCCGGCGTGCGGGCCCAAAGATATTCCGGCCGCACGTTGTGGTAGTCCTGCGCGTATTGAAACAGCTCGTCCCGCGTCATGGAAGCGCCTCCTTTGCTTTATATTATGTCAACCAATTCAGTCGATCTGATAGCCCGCCGCGCGGAGCGCGTCGATGGCACGGGCGAAGGTTTCGGATTTGGTGAGAATATAATCCGTGTTGTAGGTCGAGATTGCGAAAATGCCGATTTCGGCCTCGGCGAGAACGGCGGAGAGCCGCGCAAGAATGCCGATGAGCGCAAAGTCCAGCTCGCCCTCGATGCGAAACGCGCGCCAGCCGTCGTCCCGCGCGAGGGTGTTGCCCGGCGCGCCGGAAACGGGACACACGACCGAATATTCCGCATCCGTCCTGGCGAGGAAGCAGAAATCCCGCTCCAGGTCGATCCCGGTAAAGTCCGCGACCTTGCAGACGGTGAACTCCGGCTCCAGCATTCTGAGCTTCATACTATTTCTCCTTCTGTTTCGATCGGCGCTCCTCCCCCAGCAGCTCGCTGCCGATGGTGGCGAACAGCACGAGCACGGTGCCGACGATCTGCAGCGCGGTCATCGGCTCGCGCAGGAAAAACGCCGAGAGCAAAATTGCCACAATGGGATCAATGTAGCTGAAAAGCGCGACCGTCTGCGCGCGCAGGCCGTCCATCGAGCCGAAGTACAGCGCATAGGTCACCGCCGTGTGCAAAATGCCCACAGTCACGAGCATGAGGGCCGAAAAAGGCGTCCACTCCATCGCCGTGATGTTCTCCGTCAGCAAAACGTACGGCACGAGCACAATCGCCGCCGTGAAGAGCTGCACGACCGTTTTGTCGTACGACGGCACGCCGACGATCCGCTTATTGAGCAGCACCACGCATGCATAGAACGCCGCGGCCCCAAGCCCGAACAGCACGCCGCGATAGTCCCCGCCGCCCTCCGCGCGCAGCACGCCCGACACCAGCAGCATCCCGATCAGCGCAAGCAGCACGAAGCACAGCTTCCGCAGCGTCAGCCGCTCGCGCAGCGCCAGCGGCGACACGAGTATGACGAGGATCGGCGCCATATAGTAGCACAGCGTCGCAACGGCGACGGAGGTATATTGATAAGATTCGAAAAGCAGGATCCAGTTGATGCCCAGCAGCGCGCCGGAGAGCACCAGCCGTCCCAGCTGGCCGCGCACGGCGTCGCGCGCAAACTTCTGCCGGCGCAGCAGCATCAGCAGTCCGATGGCCAGCGCGCCGATCAGACCGCGCGCCAGCGCAATCACGCTCGAAGGGAGCGGGATAAAGCGCCGGAAGATGCCGATCGTTCCGAAAATGAACATGGACAGCACCAGCATCAGCAGCGACCGGCCGTCATTTTTCTTTTCCATCGTTCCTTCCCCCATGCCGCAGGCTCTGTGCGCAGTATAGCAGGTTTGCCGAAAAAACGCAATCGCCGGGGCCGGGCCCGGCGTGCGCCGTCTGCCCGCGGCCTTTGGTCAAATGCGTGCAAATGTCTGGGAATCCAGGTGTTTCGCTTGTCAAGCGGGCGGTTTTGTGCTTTAATACAGGTGAATGCTTGATTGGGAGAGTTTTCCTATGTGTGTGATTGCAATCATCGGCGCAGGGGCCAGCGGGATGCTGGCCGCCGCAACCGCCGCCGAGAACCCGGAAAACCAAATCATCCTCTTTGAGCGTCAGGCGCGCCCCGGCCGCAAGCTGCTGGCAACCGGCAACGGGCGGTGCAACCTGACGAATCGCGGCTGCGCGCCGGCGCACTATCACAGCGAGACGCCGGGCTTCGCGGACGCGGCCCTCGCCGATTTCCCGCCGGAGGAGACGCTTGCGTGGTTTCTCTCGCGCGGCCTGCTGACGGTGACGGAGCCGTCGGGGCGCGTCTACCCCCTCTCGAACGCGGCCAACAGTGTGCTGGATGTGCTGCGCTTTTCGCTGCGGCGCCCCAACATTACGCTGCGCGCGGGCGAAGCGGTGACGGCGGTGCGGCGCGGGGACGGCGGGTTTTCCGTCGAGACCGGCACGGGCACGGTCGCGGCCGACCGCGTGATCGTGGCCTGCGGCGGCGCGGCGGGCGCAAAGCTCGGCGGCGTGCGGGACGGGTATGCCCTGCTGCAGGGTCTCGGCCATACGCGCACGGCGCTGCATCCGGCGCTCGTGCAGCTCACGACCGATCCGGAATATCCCCGCGCGCTCAAGGGCGTGCGGGCCGACGCGCGGCTGACGCTGTCCGCGCCGCGGCAGGTGCTCGCGCGCGCGGAGGGCGAGGTGCAGTTCACGGAAAAGGGCGTTTCCGGCCCGGCGGCGTTCGATTTATCGCGCGCCGCGGCGACCGGGGGCGAGAAGCTGGAGCTGACGCTTGATTTTCTGCGCGATTACGCCGCGAGGGACGTGCTGGCGCTGCTGACGGCCCGGCGCGAGACCGCGCCGGAGCTGCCGGCGGAGGAGCTGTTCACGGGGATGGTCCACAACCGCGTGGGCAAAATGATTTTGCGTTATGTAAACTTCACGACGACACGGTCGCTGCGGGATGTCTCCGACGCGGAGCTGAAGGCCGCCGCGCGCGCGAGCAAGAATTTCACGCTGCGCGTGCGCGGGACGGAGGGGTTCGAGAGCGCCCAGGTCACGGCGGGCGGCATACGCGCGTCGGAGTTTGACGCGCGCACGCTCGAAAGCCGCATCGTGCCGGGGCTCTTTGCATGCGGCGAGGTGCTGGACGTGGACGGCGACTGCGGGGGTTACAACCTCCAGTGGGCGTGGTCCAGCGGCAGGAAAGCGGGGCGACTGGGCAAATGATCGCGATTTCCAACCTGAAGCTGCGTCCCGGCGAGGACGAACGGCTGCTGCGCGGACAGGCCGCGGCGGCGCTGCGCGTCGCGCCGGAGGAGATCCGCGCGCTCAGCATCCGCAAAAAATCGCTGGATGCAAGGCGCAAAAGCGACATACACTACGTTTATACCGTCGCCGTCTCCGTGCGCGGAGACGAGGCGAAGCTGATCGCGCAGTGCAGGCAGGCGTCCGCCGCGCAGACGTATCACTATGAGATTCCACAGGCGCCGCCGGGCGCGCCGCGCCCGGTCGTGGCGGGCTTCGGCCCGGCGGGGATGTTCGCGGCGCTCGTGCTCGCGCGCTCGGGCGCGCGTCCGATCGTTTTGGAGCGCGGCCCGGATGTGGATACCCGCGCGCGGCAGATGGAGGCGTTTCGCGCCGGCGGCGCGTTCGACCCGGAGTGTAACGTTCAGTTCGGCGAGGGCGGCGCCGGCACCTTCTCCGACGGCAAGCTGAACACCGGCACGCATGACCGGCGCATCCGCTGGGTGCTGGAGCAGTTCGCCGCGCACGGTGCGCCGGAGCACATCCTCTGGGACGCGAAGCCGCACATCGGAACCGACGTGCTCGTCGGCGTGGTGCGCGCCATCCGGGAGGACATTCTCTCGTGCGGCGGGGAGGTGCGCTTTTCGCACCGGCTCGTCAGCCTGGAGCGCGAGGGGGACCGGCTTAGCGCCGCCGTCGTCCAGTCTCCTGCGGGCGTGTATCGCCTGCCGGCGGAGACGCTCATCCTCGCCGTCGGCCACAGCGCGCGCGACACGTTTGAGCAATTGCACGCGCTGGGTCTCCCGATGCGGCCGAAGCCGTTTTCCATGGGCGTGCGCATCGAGCACAAACAGCAGACCGTGGACATCGCGCAGTACGGCGCGCCGCGCGGCGGCACGCTGCCCCCGGCGGACTATGCGCTGCACTGCAAGCTGCCCGACGGCGGGAGCGCCTATACGTTCTGCATGTGCCCCGGCGGGGAGGTGTTCGCCGCGGCGTCGGAGTCCGGCGGCGTGGTGACAAACGGCATGAGCCGCTCCGACCGCGGCGGCGAGAACGCGAACGCGGCCCTGCTCGTGACGCTGCGGCCGGAGGATTTCCCGGATCAAAGCACGCTCGGCGGCATGTACTGGCAGCGCGAGATTGAGCGGCGCGCCTATGCCTGCGGCGGCGGAGACTACCGCGCCCCGGCGCAGCGTGTGGGAGATTTCCTCGCCGGACGGCCGAGCGCCGGACCCGGCAGCGTGCGGCCCACCTACCGCCCCGGCGTCGTCTGGGGCGACGTGCACGACGTGCTGCCGGAGTCGATCACGCGCGTACTGGAGGGGGCGATCCCCGAACTCGGCAGGAAGCTCCGGGGCTTTGACGACCCGGACGCGGTGCTCACCGCGCCGGAGACGCGCTCCTCCTCCCCGGTTCGCATCGTGCGCGGCGACGCGCTTTGCTCCCCCGCATGCGCGGGGCTGTATCCCTGCGGCGAGGGCGCGGGCTACGCCGGCGGCATCACCAGCGCCGCCGTGGACGGCATGAAATGCGCCGAGGCGGTGCTGCGCGCCCTCCGCGTGCCGGACGGAGAATCGGCCGCCGCACCGACGGACCCGCCCGCCGGCGCGCGATGACACATTCGTATCTTACATCTTGAAGGAGGTTTTTATCGTATGACACAAAACGAGGCCTTTGCGGCTACGCCGGAGCTGCTGCAGAAAATGGACGCCTATTGGCGCGCGGCGAACTATCTCTCCGCCTGCCAGCTCTATCTGCTGGACAATCCGCTGCTGCGCCGGCACCTGACCGAGAAGGACATCAAAAAGAAAATCGTCGGCCACTGGGGCACGGTGCCCGGCCAGAATTTTATCTACACCCACCTCAACCGCGTAATCAATGCGTACGATCTCGACATGATCTATCTCTCCGGTCCCGGCCACGGCGGCAACGCCATGGTCGCGCAGGACTGGCTGGACGGCTCCTACACCGAGGTCTACCCGAACATCACGCAGGACGAGGAGGGGATGCAGAAGCTGTTTAAGCAGTTTTCGTTCCCCGGCGGCATTCCCAGCCACGTCGCGCCCGAAACGCCGGGCTCCATCCATGAGGGCGGCGAGCTGGGCTACTCCCTTGCGCACGCCTTCGGCGCGGTGATGGACAATCCCGATCTCATCGCCGCGTGCGTCGTGGGCGACGGCGAGGCCGAAACCGGCCCCCTCGCCACCGCGTGGCAGGGCAACAAGTTCGTGAATCCGATCACGGACGGCGCGGTGCTGCCGATCCTGCACCTGAACGGCTTCAAGATCGCAAACCCCACGCTCTTCGCGCGCATCAGCCACGAGGAGCTGGAGATGTTCTTCCGCGGCTGCGGCTGGGAGCCGGTATTCGTCGAGGGCGACGATCCCGCCGAGATGCACCCGAAGATGGCCGCCGCCATGGATTGGGCCGTCACGGAGATCCGGCGCATTCAGGAGACCGCCCGCGAGACGGGCGACGAAACCCGTCCGTTCTGGCCGATGATCGTCTTCCGTGCGCCCAAGGGCTGGACCGGCCCGAAGCTCGTGGACGGCAAGCGGGTGGAGGGCTCCTTCCGCGCGCATCAGGTGCCGATCTCGATGGAGAAGCCGGAGCATCTGGCGCAGCTGGAGGACTGGCTGAGAAGCTATCGCCCGGAGGAGCTGTTCGACGAAAACGGCACGCTCGTTCCTGAGCTGCGCGCCATCGCGCCGCGGGGCAGCCGCCGCATGGGCGCAAACCCGCACGCCAACGGCGGCATGCTGCTGCACGACCTGCGGATGCCGGACTTTCGCGACTATGCGCTTGCCGTGCCCGCGCCGGGCGCGGTCGAGGCGCAGGACATGACCGTGATGGGCAGCTTCGTGCGGGACATCATGAAGATGAACATGGACGCGCGCAACTTCCGCGTCTTCGGCCCGGACGAGACGGCCTCGAACCGGCTCGGGCCGGTCTTTGAGATCACCGGCCGCCGCTGGGAGGCCGAGGCCGACGACACCGACGAATTTCTCGATCCCGACGGCCGCGTGATGGATTCCATGCTCTCCGAGCACATGTGCGAGGGCTGGCTGGAGGGCTATCTGCTCACAGGCCGGCACGGCTTTTTCAACAGCTATGAGGCGTTTATCCGCATCGTGGACTCCATGGTCGCGCAGCATGCCAAGTGGCTGAAGGTGTGCAACCAGCTCCCGTGGCGGCAGAAGATCGCCTCGCTCAACTATGTGCTGGCCTCCAACGTCTGGCAGCAGGACCACAACGGCTTCACGCATCAGGACCCAGGCTTTCTCGACCATGTCGCGAACAAGAAGGCCGACGTCGTGCGCATGTACCTGCCGCCTGACGCAAACTGCCTGCTCAGCTGCTTTGACCACTGCATCCGCAGCCGCAACTATGTGAACGTCATCGTCGCCTCGAAGCACCCGCGGCCGCAGTGGCTCACCATGGAGCAGGCCGTGAAGCACTGCACGCAGGGCGTGGGCATCTGGGCGTGGGCCTCGAACGACCAGGGCGCGGAGCCGGACATCGTCATGGCCTGCTGCGGCGACACGCCGACGCTGGAGACGCTCGCGGCGGTGACCATCCTGCGCGAAAAGCTGCCGGAGATCAAGGTGCGCGTCATCAACGTCGTCGATCTGATGAAGCTGCAGCCGCACACAGAGCACCCGCACGGACTCACCGACGCGGACTACGACATGCTCTTTACAAAGGATAAGCCCATCCTCTTCGCGTTCCACGGCTATCCGAAGCTCATCCACGAGCTGACCTACAACCGCCACAACCAGAATCTCCACGTGCGCGGCTACAAGGAGGAGGGCACGATCACCACGCCGTTCGACATGCGCGTGCTGAACGACATCGACCGCTTCCACCTCGTCATCGACGCGGTGAAGAGCCTGCCGCAGCTCGGCAATCGCGGCGCTTACGTCGTGCAGCAGATGCGCGACAAGCTCGTCGAGCACAGGCAGTATATCGCCGCAAACGGCGTCGATCTGCCGGAAATCGCCCAGTGGAAGTGGACCGACGGAAAGAGCACCTCCTCGCACTCAGACCGATAAACGCGCCGCCGAAGGGCCTCGACCTTCCGGCAGCGGCATTCCGCGCCGGACGCGCCTCCCGGTTTTGCGCGCGGCGCGCCATATCAGGCATGGCCTGTGCAGACAACATTTTGGCCCGACGCGGATCCGCGTCGGGCCAAAGTAGTTTGTGTTTCTTATGCCGCCCACGGTCGGCAAGACTCCGCCGGGGGCTTTTTCAGACCGCCGATTCTTTCATCCGGGCGCTTCGGGGCGGGACCGCTTCAGATCTCCTCTATCGCATCGACCGGGCACACGCTGACGCACAGCGCGCAGCCGATGCACCCATCCTCGTCGATCACAGCGATCTCATCGTCCATGGCAATCGCCTCCGAGGGGCACTCCTCCGTGCAATCCTCGCAGCCGATGCACCGATTCGAGTTCACACGATAGACCATACCGCCTGCTCCTTCCGCGAAAGAATCTGGGGCATAGTATACGCGGTCCGTACGCATTTGGCAAGGGGGAATTTGCAATTTTTACGCGGGATGGAAACAAAGTTCTCCATCCGTCCGGTTGGCGGGCTTATTCGATGAGTCCCTGCGCGCGACAAAGCTGCGCGTAAAGGCCGTTTTTCGCCAGCAGCTCGGCCTGCGTGCCCTGCTCGGCGACATGCGCGCCCTCGATAACGGCGACGCGGTCGGCGCTGCGAACGGTGGAGAGCCGGTGCGCGATGATGAGCGTCGTGCGCCCCACGGCGAGCGCGTCGAGCGCCGACTGGATGTGCTGCTCCGTCACGGAGTCGAGCGCGCTCGTCGCCTCGTCCAGGATGAGCACCGGCGGGTTTTTCAAAAATACGCGCGCAATGCTCAGCCGCTGCTTCTGCCCGCCGGAGAGCATCACGCCCCGCTCCCCGACGTAGGTGTCATATCCGTCCGGCAGCGCCATGATCTCCGCGTGGATCTCGGCGCGCCGCGCCGCCTCCACGATCTCCGCGTCCGTCGCGTCCGGGCGGCCGTAGCGGATGTTCTCGCGGATGGTGTCGGCAAAGATGAACACGTCCTGCTGCAAAATCCCGATATTCCGGCGCAGGGACGCCTGCGTCAGGCCGCGCACGTCGTGCCCGTCGATGCGCACCGCGCCCTCCGTCACGTCATAAAACCGGGGCAGGAGCTGGCACAGCGTCGTCTTGCCGCCACCTGTGGGGCCGACGACCGCAAGCGTCTCGCCCGGGCGGATGTGCAGCTCGACATGCTCCAGCACCGGCAGCTCCGCGCGATAGCGAAACGACACGTCGCAGAAATCCACCGCGCCGCGCACGTCCGTGAGCGCCACGGCGTCCGGCGCGTCCTGAATCTCCGGCTCCAGGCGCATCAGCTCCAGGAACCGCGTGAAGCCCGCCGAGCCGTCCGTGAAGGTCTCCATAAAATTCACGAGCGTGCGGATAGGCGTGACGAACGTCGTCACATAGAGCGAGAACGTGATGAGGTCGATGTAATCCATGCTGCCGCGCATGATGAAGTAGCCGCCCAGCGCGACGACCACCACCTGCAGCGCGGAGGTCGTAAACTCCATGCCGCTGATAAACGTGCCCATGGCGCGATACCAGTCGCGCTTGCTGTTTTTATAGTCCTCGTTGCTGCGGTGAAACTTCCCGCGCTCCACGTCCTCATTCGTAAACGCCTTCGCCGTGCGCACGCCGGAGACGCCCGACTCGATGACGGCGTTGATCTCCGCCTGCCGCCGCTTTACGGCGACGTTCGTGTCGTTCATGCGCTTGCGCTGCGCCAGAACAAACCAGAGAAACAGCGGCACCAGCACCAGCAGCACCAGCGCCAGCTGCCACCGGATGGAGAACAGGATCAGAATCGACCCCAGCAGCGAGATCAACGCCATGACGATGTTTTCCGGTCCGTGGTGCGCCAGCTCCGTGATGGCAAACAGATCGGATGTCATGCGGCTCATGAGCACGCCCGTCCGGTTCCGGTCGAAAAACGAGAAGCTCATATCCTGCAAATGCGTGAAGAGGTCCTCGCGCATGTCCGCCTCGATTCGCACGCCGCATTGGTGGCCCACCACCGTGACGACATACCGCAGCACGGCCTTGATAAGATACGCCCCGAACAGAATCGCCATCACGGCAAAAAACGCCTGATAGCGCCGCTCCGGCAGCAGCGTGCGCATCGCGCTGCGCGAGGCCAGCGGAAACGCAAGATCCGCAAAGCTCGACAGCAGCACGCACAGCATGTCAATGGCAAGCAGGCGGCGATGGGGCCTGTAGTAAGAAAGAAACAGCTTCAGTGGCTTTTGACCGAAATCGCGGTCCATGATTCGATGCTCCTTTTCGATTGAGAACTTTACGCTTTTCCTAGTTTATCGGCTTTCTTTTGTTATGTCAAGCGTCATTCGAATGATTTCCTTGACTGGCAGGCGATTCCGTGATACAATAACTTGTATTATGGAAACCAACAGGCAAGAGAGGATCCGCCGATGAAGCAATCAAAATCCGTGGTGATGGGCGTCTTTTTCATCTTTCTGCTGCTCGTTTTGTCGCTGCTGCTGCTCGTGCGGCTGCAGGCGGCAAATCACCTGCCGCGCACGGCCGCGGCGTCGCCCACGCCCTTTTTCTCCCCCCTCCCCGTGACGGCGTCTGTCTCCGCCGCGCCGGAGGAAACGGAAGAGCCGGAGAGCGATCTGCCGCGCATCGACATCACCGGCTGGCAGTATACGCTTGCGAGCGCGAGCCACCCGATCGGCGACTACGCGCCGCCGGCGCTGACCACGCTGGAGGGCGGCCATCAGTTTGACAGCCGCGCGGCCGTCTCGCTGCAGAATTTTATTGACGGCGCCCGCAGCGAGGGCCTGAGCGTATGTCTCTCCTCGGCCTATCGCAACTACAGCGACCAGAGCTATCTCTACAACCGCAAGGTGCAGCAGCTCGGCGGTGACTATGAGGCCGCGGCGCGGATCGTCCTGCCGCCCGGCACGAGCGAGCATCAGCTCGGCCTGTGCGCGGACATCACCGACCAGTTCTACGAGGTGAAAACCGCCGCGCTGGAGAACACCGCGCTGTTCCAGTGGATGCAGGAGCACTGCGCGGAGTATGGCTTTATCCTCCGCTATCCCGCTGACAAGGAGGACATCACCGGCGTGATCTATGAGCCGTGGCACTTCCGCTACGTCGGCGAGGAGGCGGCGGCCTACATCACGGAGCACGGGCTGTGTCTGGAAGAATTTCTGGAGCTGTACGAATAAACGCAACGGAATTTACAAGGGACGATCGGCTGGATCGTCCCTTGTAAATTTTCACTTGTCAAACGGTTTGTCCAGCCACCGGGAGACCGCCTTCTCATCCAGGCCCATGCCGTGGGAGAAAAACGCCACCGCTTCGTTGAAGTTGAGCTTCTTCAAATGCTCCAGATTGGTCTCCCCTTTTTTCGTGTCATTCATGCGTCCCTCGATATAGCCGCACTCATAGCACATGTTCAGCGCGTACCGGCGATGCTCGTCCACGTGCATGTCCGCGCCGCATTTCGGACATTTCATCATCCTGGTTCCCCCTTTTGTTTGATGGATTGCAGAACCAGTATACCAAATCCATCTTTGCCCGGCAATAGCCAAACGCCGCCTTTTGCGGTGTTTTTTGCTTTTTCTGCACGAACGACACACAAAAACCGGCAGCCGAATGGCTGCCGGTTGCGGTTGCTTTGTGGGGTTTCACCCCCTGCATGGTGTTTCCGCCGCTTAGAACCAGCCGAAGCTGAAGAAGCTGTCGAGCTGCACAAGCAGGATGAAGAACATCGCGATTGGCACGATAAACTTCAGGCAGAAGCCCCAGAAGCCGTCGATCTTGCCGCTGTAGCCGGAGTGGATCTCGTCGTGGAAGAACGAGGGCTTGAGCTCCCAGCCGATCATGATCGCCATCATCATGGCGCCGAGCGGCATCGCAATGCCCTCGGAGAACATATCCATGAAGTCGAGCCAGTCTTCGCTCCACGCGCCGGTCGGCTCGCTCATGCCGAAGAACTGCCAGGGCGCGAAGCCGTTGCTGCCGAGACCGTCAGCCGCGACGAGGCAGGCGACGATCGTGATGACCACGCAGACGATCGTGACCGTGCGCGGACGATTGACTTCCTTGCCCTTGGCGCTGGCGCGGTCAATGAATGTGACGGAAACCGCCTCGATCAGAGAGATGGCGGAGGAGATGGCCGCGAGAAGCACGAGCACAAAGAAGATGATGCCGAAGATGCCGCCGATGGCGCCCATGTCGTGGAACACGTCCTGCAGCGTCACGAACAGGAGCTTCGGGCCGCCGAGGCTGATCTCGTTCACCGGAACGCCGTTGTTGATGCCGTTGGCGACGGCCGCCGGGATGACGGCGATGCCGGCCAGCAGCGCGACAATGGTATCCGCCACGACAATGATGACGGAGTTTTTCGGCAGGCTCTCTCCCTTATCCAGATAGGAGCCGTAGGTGATGATCGCGCCCATCGCGAGAGACAGCGAGAAGAACATCTGGCCGCCGGCCGTCGCGAGAACGCTGAGCGCGCTGGGCGCCGAATCAATGAACCCGCCCGTAACCGCATAGCCGGGCTTGAACATGAACTTCAGACCCTCGACCGCGTTCGGTATGGTGAGCGCCTTGATGATGATGATAATGAGCATCACAAACAGCGCCGGCATGCCGACCTTGTTGAATTTCTCGATGCCGCTGTCAACCCCGCCCCGGTTGATGAGATAGCAGATAATCATGAAGAGAATCATGATACCGATGCTGATCATCGGGTGCGTAATCATGGTGACGAACGAATCCATGCCGGTCGGCATATTGCCGAACAGGCCGATGAGGTTGATGATGATGTAGTAGATGCAGTAGCCGCCAAGGACTGAGTAGAACGTCATGATGAGAAACGGCGCGACAATCGCAAGCCAGCCGACCCACTTGAACTTCTTTGACACAGCCTTGTAAGCGTTGACCGGGCCGAAGCCCGTCTTGCGGCCAAGGGCCAGCTCGCCCAGCATGATGGCGAAGCCGACGAACACGGCCAGAGCTAAGTAGATCAGCAGGAACGTAAAGCCGCCGCTCTTGCCCATCTTATACGGAAAGCCCCAGATGTTGCCGAGGCCGACCGCAGAACCGATGGCGGAGAGCAGGAAGCCGATGTTGCTGCCGAATGACCCACGTTGGTTGGTATCAGGCATTTTGTTATCCATTGCGTTTCCTCCATTTTTCAATTTCCGTTTTACGCCCTCGCGCCCTCCCGCGGCCAGACGGGCAAGAACCGCTTTTGTCCGCCTCTTCCACGGCCGCATGGGAAAGCGCCTTGGATACTGTTAATTTACACTAAAATTCACAATTTCGCAATGATTATGTTCACATCTTGTTCATTTTCGACGAACCCCTGAAATCAAGCCCCAAAAACGCAATCAAATTTAGATATTCTGACGGTGTTATCAATTTAACACAATTTTGATTGCTAAAAATCCGTTAACTATTAGACAACTTGCTGTATTCGCCGAATTCCACTTTCGTCCACGAAAATTGTAACATCCGGGTGTCCGGTGCGGGCTTGCAATTTCCACGGAATCATGTATAATGCAAGTTGGTCATTTTTTATTTTTGAATGTATAAGGAGGAACCCAAGGTGACCTATGAGATGGATATCGCCGGGCTGAAACGCGATTTGCCCCTGTGTAAGGTGTCGAACGACCTTTACATCGGCGCGTTTGTCATGTTCGGCGATGTGGAGCTGACCGTGCACTGCGCAGCGGAGCTGCTCAAGCTTGCCCCCGAATATGACTACCTAATCGCACCCGAGGCGAAAGCCATCCCGCTGCTGTATGAAATGGCGCGGCAGAGCGGCGCGGAGAAGTATTTTCTCGCCCGCAAGCAGGCCAAGGCATACATGCAGGGCGTATTTGCCGTGAACGTGAAAAGCATCACCACGCAGGGCGTGCAGACGCTCGTGCTGGACACGGAGGACGCCGCGCTGCTGCGCGGCAAGCGCGTCGTGATCGTGGACGACGTGATCTCCACCGGCGAATCGCTGCACGCGATGGAGGAGCTGGTGCGGGAGGCCGGCGCGACCGTCGCGGGCAAAATGGCCGTTCTCGCCGAGGGCGACGCCATAGAGCGCGACGATATCATCGTGCTGGGACAGCTCCCGCTGTTCAACGCCGACGGGACCATCAAGGAATAACCTAAAAAAAGCCGGAGGCAGCATGCCTCCGGCTTTTAAGCCTGTCGAAAAACATTTTTCGACAGGAAGGGATTGCGCTGCATTCCTTGCCCTCGTTCGCGAATGCGATTCGCGATAGGAGGGCAATCCATTCCGCGAGAAGT